>JBOFFB010000737.1:0-1880 GCA_051648385.1 Allobosea sp. | reverse complement strand
CTTGTCGGCCACATCGACCATGTGCGCCTGGCCGGAGGCATCGAGATGGGTAAGTGTGCTCATGCTGCAGCCTCGGCCTCCGATGACCCGGTCAGGAGCGTGCGGGTCGCACGTGCCACATCCGCCTGCCGCATCAGACTCTCACCCACCAGGAATGTCTGGACCCGCGAAGCGCTCAGACGAACAAGGTCGGCATGGCTGAAAATGCCGCTTTCGCTGATGATGATCCGGTCCTCGGGGATGGCTGGTGCCAGCGCCTCGGTGACGGCAAGATCGACACTGAAGCTGCGAAGGTCGCGGTTGTTGATGCCGATCAGCTTCGAAGGCAGCTTCAGCGCGCGGTCGAGTTCTGCGCGATCATGTACTTCGATCAGCGAAGCCATGCCGAGTTCTGTTGCTGTCTCCATCAGCGCAAGCGCGTCGGCGTCACCAAGGCTTGCCATGATGACGAGGATGCAATCTGCACCCCAGGCACGGGCTTCGAATACCTGATACGGCTCGAACATGAAATCCTTGCGCAAGCTCGGCAGGCCGCTGGCAACACGGGCTTGGCCAAGATAAGCCGGCATCCCCTGAAATGAGGGCGTGTCCGTCAGCACTGAAAGGCAGGCCGCGCCACCGTCGCGATAGGCGCTTGCCAGCGAGGGCGGATCAAAATCGGTGCGGATCAGCCCTTTTGACGGGCTGGCCTTCTTGATTTCGGCAATCAGAGCAAATTGGCCAGATGCGTGCCTGCTGGTCAGCGCGCCGACAAAGTCTCGTGGGGCAGGGGCTGCACGCGCCATCCGCTCGACGTCCGCCATCGGGACACGCGCCTTTGCGTCTGCAATCTCGATCCGCTTGTAGGCTTCGATCCTGGCAAGAATGTCGGTCACAGGCGGCCCATCACGCATTTGACGCGACAACCAGCTTGGCCAGCGTGCCCTTTGCGGCACCACTGTCAAGTTGGGCCTGTGCACGCGCAACACCGTCCTGCAAGGACGCAGCTGCTTCCGCAACGACCAGAGAAGCGCCAGCGTTGAAAACGGCAATGTCGCGATAGGCATTGTGCACGCCATCCAGCACGGCACTGAGTGCCGCTGCATTCACATCAGCGGAGCCACCACGCAAATCATCGAGCTTCGCGACCGCAAGCCCGACATCTTGCGGTGAAATGGTGAAGCTGCGCACCTGTCCGGCCTCCAGAGCAACAACGCTTGTCGGTCCGGTCGTGGTAATTTCGTCGAGCCCGTCGCTGCCGTGAACGGCCCAGACGCGCTCGCTGCCAAGCGATTTCAGCACCTCGACCATCGGCTGGAGCCAGCTTTCGGCAAACGCGCCAAGCAGCTGCCGCTTCACGCCGGCCGGGTTGGACAATGGCCCAATAAGATTGAAGATCGTGCGCGTGCCCAACTCGGTCCGAACCGGCGCCACATGACGCATGGATGCGTGGTGTGCCGGCGCGAACATGAAACCGATGCCAGCATTCTGTATGCAGCGCTCGACGCCGACAGCTTCGATGCCGACCTTGACCCCAAGCGCCATCAGCACATCTGCCGTGCCCGATATCGACGATGCGGCGCGATTGCCATGCTTTGCCACCGGCACACCGCACGAGGCGACGATGATCGAGGCCAACGTTGACACATTGTAGGAGCCGGAGTTGTCGCCGCCGGTCCCGACGATATCGATGGCATCAGGTGGTGCAGAAACGCGAACAGCGCGCGCGCGCAAAGCCGTCACTGCACCTGCGATCTCCTCGGTGGTTTCCCCGCGTACCCGAAGGGCCATCAGGAAACCGGCAGCCTGCGCAGGCGTGACCTCACCCGAGAGGATTGTGTCGAACGCGTCGCGCGCCTCTGCTGATGTCAGGCTTGCACCTGTCGCGACCTTCGCGAGAA
>JBOFFB010000736.1:0-2155 GCA_051648385.1 Allobosea sp. | reverse complement strand
TGGCGTCAGCCCCGCATGGTCCAGCAACCGGACATAGAATGTCGGCACGCCCATCATGGTCGTGGCGCGCGGCATCAACCGCATCATCTCGTCAGCCTCGAACTTGGGCACGAACAACATCGACGCGCCAGATAGCAGCACCACGTTGGTGGCCACGAACAGGCCATGCGTGTGGAAGATCGGCAGCGCATGCAACAGCACATCTGATGCAGTGAACCGCCAGTAGTCGACCAGCGTCAGCGCGTTCGAGGCGAGGTTGTCGTGGCTCAGCATCGCGCCCTTCGAGCGGCCTGTGGTGCCCGAGGTGTAGAGGATCGCGGCAAGATCATCAGGCCCGCGCGCAACATCGGCGAAGTTTACCGGCATGGTGGAGGCGCGCTGCATCAGGCTGCCTTCGCCCTTGGCATCGAGAGTTTCGACCACCGCGCCGCGCGAAATCGCGGCAATGCCCGCCGCACGTGCTGGATCGCAGATGATCAGCGCAGGCTCGGCATCGCCGATGAAGTATTCCAGCTCCGCCAGCGTGTAGGCACTGTTGAGCGGCAGGAATACCGCCCCGGCCCGCACGCACGCCAGATAGAGCATCAGCGCGTTGGCGCTTTTCTCGACCTGTACCGCAACCCGGTCGCCCGGCTTGACACCAGCCGCGACCAGCGCCGCCGCAATCCGGCCCGAGGTGGCGACCAGATCGCCATAACTGATCACCGAGCCATCCGGATGTGTGATGAACGGCTTCTCCGCCGCTAGCATGCGGGACCGGATGATGTCGAAGAGATGGTTTGGCATGGGTTGAGCACCATTGGTGACGTGTGACACCGGCGTTAGAGCCGAGACGACACCACTGTCAAACCACTTCACCACAGAAAATGAGCCGGGCCACTTGTCAAATCCCCAGAAAACGGCAGTTGTGGACACCGAAGCCCGGCGCAAGTCCAGGCCATATCCGGGAGCCAACACCATGTTTACCAGACGCCATGCCACCGCCGTTCTAGGCGTTGCCGCCGTTGCGCTTCTTGCACCCACCCTTGCGACCGCCCAGACATGGCCCCAGCGCCCGGTGACCTTCATCGTGCCGTTCGCCGCAGGCGGCGGCACCGACGCTTTCGCGCGTCCGCTCGCGGCACAGCTCGAAAACCAGATAGGCCAGCGCGTCATCATCGAAAATCGTGCCGGTGCTGGCGGCACGACCGGCGCGTCGGCAGCGGCCAAGGCGACACCGGATGGCTACACGTTCTTTGTCGGCGCAGCGCACCATGCCATCGCGCCAGCCCTTTATCCGAAGCTTGACTACAACATCGAGACGGACCTGATCCCGATCGGACTTGTCGCCACACCGCCGCAAGTCATCGCGGTGCATCCGGTCAAGGTGCAGGCGAAAACGCTGGCCGAGTTCATCGCCAACCTCAAGGCCAATCCCGGCAAGCTCAACTACGGCTCGGCGGGAAATGGCACGACCCACCACCTCACCGGCGAGCTTTTCAAGCTGCAAAGCGGCACAGACATCGTGCATGTGCCCTATCGCGGCGCTGGCCCTGCCCTCGCCGATCTGATCGCCGGGCAGATCGACGTGATGTTTGACGGGCTTGGCTCATCTGCTTCGCACATCCAGGCGGGCAGCATTCGCGGCCTTGCAGTCGCGGCGAACAAGCGCTCGCCAGCCATCCCGGACGTGCCGACAACGGCGGAAGCCGGCCTTCCCGGTTTCGAAGTCGCCACGTGGTATGCCTTGTGGGCACCCAAGGGCACGCCTCCCGAAGCCATCGAACGCATGAGCCGCGAGTTGCGCACTGCGCTCGCGGCCACCGCGATCAAGGACGCCTGGGCCCGCAACGGCTCCGACGTGCCAACCATGATGGGCGCGGAATTTTCGGCCTTTCTCAAGACCGAGATCGCACGCTGGGGCAAGGTTGTGACGGACGCGAAGGTCGGGTTGTAACGCGGTCACTTTTTGTCGCGCGATTGATTCAGCCGTCATTGCGAGCGAAGCGAAGCAATCCAGCCATGCCGATCCACCAATCTGGCGACTGTGTTTGCGGTCAATTGCTTTCGCTGTTTTGGGGATGCCATTTGCGGTTTTCTCTAACGATTGCGGAGAGTGCAATGAGGAGTTTTCGTGCGATGGCGATGATGGCGACCTTTGCGGGTTTTCCGTTCG
>JBOFFB010000735.1:0-5265 GCA_051648385.1 Allobosea sp. | reverse complement strand
TCGGATAATCGGCCAGCTTGGCTGCGAGCGCTGGAGCGCCGTGCCCTGCGCTGTTGATGAACAGATTGGCGCTGATGGTGGCAGGCTCGGTACCACCTGTCTCGACAATGAAGACACCATTCTCGCGCCTGACAGCCTGTATCGGCGCATGAAACGCAAGGATGCCGCCTGCATTCTCGATGTCGCCCTGAAGCGACAGCATGAAAGCGTGGGAATCGACAACCCCGGTCGAGGGCGACCAGATCGCGGCGATGGCGGCAACTTCAGGTTCCATCGCGCTGATCGCAGCGCGATCGATCAGTTCGAGATCATTCACACCGGCAGCAGCAGCACGCGTCATGATGGCGTGGAGCTTCTGCAACTGGCTCTCATTCGTGGCCACGATCAGCTTGCCGCAGCGCGCATGGCCCAGGCCGCGCTCGGCAAGGTAGGCATAAAGCGCGTGCTTTCCAGCCACGCAAAGCCGGGCTTTCAGCGAGCCATCCGGATAGTAGAGCCCGGCGTGAATGACCTCGCTATTGCGCGAGGAGGTCTGCGTGCCGATACCTTCACGGGCATCGAGCACAAGCACCTCGCGGCCTGACAGGGCAAGCGCGCGGGCAATGGCCAGTCCGACAACACCAGCGCCAGCCACGATGCAATCGACATCGGCCATGATGCTTCGACGCTGAAATCAGCCGACAGGCATCGCCGTTTCAGCGACCTTGACCCAGTAGGACACGCCGACAGGAATGGCCTTGTCGTTGAAGTCATAGGCCGGATGATGCAGGCCTGCGCTGTCGCCATTGCCCATGAAGATGTAAGAACCGGGGCGTTCCTCAAGCATGAAGGAAAAATCCTCCGAGCCCATGGTTGGCGACACTGACAGGTCGACCTTGTCCTTTCCAACCATCGCGCCGGCCACTTTCGCCACAAACGCTGTCTGCTCGGCGTGGTTGAAGGTCACGGGATAGCCAAGCTCATAGTCGATCACGGCGGTGCAGCCCATGGCCGTCGCGATCCCGCTGACGATCTCACGCAGGCGCTTCTCCGCTGTCACGCGCATGTCCTTGGTGAGCGTGCGCACAGTGCCCTTCAGATCAGCCGTCTGCGGGATGACGTTGTAGGCTTCACCCGCCTTGACGGCGGTCACCGACACCACGACCGAGTCAAGCGGATCGCAATTGCGCGAGGCAATGGTCTGCAAGGCCGAGATGATCTGGGCTGCGGCCACCACCGGATCGATCGTCTCATTGGGCTTGGCAGCGTGGCCGCCGCGGCCTTCAAGCTTGATCAGGAAACGGTCGGCTGCGGCCATCATCGCGCCGGGGCGCACGGCGAAGGAGCCGACGGGCAGGCCCGGCATGTTGTGCATGCCGTAGACCTCCTGCACGCCGAAGCGCTGCATCAGCCCGTCTGCGCACATTTCGCGGCCACCGCCGCCACCCTCTTCGGCGGGCTGGAAGATCATGATCGCTGTGCCGTCAAAATCGCGGGTCTCGGCTAGATACTTGGCAGCGCCGAGCAGCATGGCCGTGTGGCCATCGTGTCCGCAGGCGTGCATCTTGCCAACGACTTTCGAGCGATAGGGCAGATTGGTTTCTTCCTCGATCGGCAGTGCGTCCATGTCGGCGCGCAGGCCCACGACCCTTCCGGATCCCGTTCCCTTGCCCTTGATCACGGCCACCACGCCAGTGCGCCCGATGCCGGTGACGACCTCGTCGCACCCGAAGGATTTCAGCTTGTCAGCCACGACCTGCGCCGTGCGATGGACGTCGAACAGCAGTTCCGGATTGCTGTGAAAATCACGGCGCCATTCGGTGATTTCACCGGTCATGGCTTCAATGCGGGGATGAATGGTCATGGCCTGTCCCAAAATGATGATGTGATTACGATAGCAGAGCGCTGCAATCATGCCAGTGTCAACGCGACAACTCGGCCATGAGTTTGCGGACAAATGCCTCACCCGCTGCCATCTGGCTGACCGCGATGAACTCGTCGGGCTGATGCGCCTGTGCGATATCGCCGGGGCCGCAGACAACGGTCGACCAGCCGACCTCCTGGAACTGGCCGCCCTCGGTGCCATAGGCCACTACATGGCTGCCATTGTCGCCCGTGAGACGGCGTGACAGCCGCTCGGCCTCGCCATCGCTTTCGGGCCGGAGCGGTGGCACGGAACTGACCAGTTCGACATCCACGCCTGCCTTCGGCGACTTGGCCTTCATCGGCGGCTCGATCACGTCACGGATGTAGGCGAGATAGCGCGCGTGCACGTCCATAGGGTTTTCTGGCGGAATGACCCGGAACTCGCTGTTGAAGCTGCATAGTTCGGCCGTGATGTTGGCAGCCGTGCCGCCATTGACGATGCCGCAATGGAAGGTCGCATAGGGCGGCTCGAAGGGCGAAGCCGGGTCAATGTTGGCGGCACGCGCGATCATCTGGTCATCATGCCAGGCGATCAGGCGCGCAGCCACCATCACAGCCGACACGCCAAGGTCCATGCGGCTCGAATGCACGGCATAGCCGCGCACGGTGGTGATCATGCGCGTGCCGCCCTTGTGGCCGGTGACGACCTGCATCATCGACGGCTCACCGACGATGACGGCGGACGGCTTGCAGCCCTGCCGGACCATCTCAGTGATCATGAAGGGCGCACCAACGCAGCCGATTTCCTCGTCGTAGGACAGGGCGAGGTGGATCGGGCGTTTCAGCCCGGCCTTCAGCATGTCGGGCACGAGCGCAAGACCCAGCGCATCAAAGCCCTTCATGTCGCAGCTGCCGCGGCCATAGAGTTTGCCATCGCGTTCGGTCAGCGTCCACGGGTCGGTGGACCAGTCCTGGCCCGCGACGGAAACCACGTCGGTATGGCCCGAGAGTACAACACCACCGTCAGCCTTCTGGCCGATGGTGGCGAACAGGTTGGCCTTGGTGCCATCGGGGCTGGGCACGATGTGGCTCTCGATGCCATGTCCGGCCAGATAGTCCCGCACGAAGTGAATCAACGGCAGGTTGCTGGCATGCGGCTCCGTCGGGAACGAAACCAGCTTGGCCAGCATTTCGGTCGGGGTCATGTGCGTTGGCATGTCGGCAGTTCTCCTCAGGATCAAGGCGTAGCGCCCGTTCCGGCTTGACACAAGCCAAGGCCGCACGCTGGATGGGAGAGATCTATCTCCTGGTTTTGCACATGAGCGGTTCTTGTCATGATCTTCGACGTCAGCCTTGACGACATCCGCGCGGCGGAGAGCTGCATTGCCGGCAAGGTACGAGAAACACCGGCCTATGCCAGCGCAGATGTATCCGCCCGGCTTGGCGCGGCAGTGGTGCTCAAACTCGAATGCCTTCAGCAAGCTGGATCATTCAAGGTGCGCGGCTGCTTCAACAAGCTCTTGAGCATGTCCAGCGCCGAGCGGGCGCGCGGCGTGGTCACCGTGTCCGGTGGCAATCACGCCATCGCTGTCAGTCAGGTCGCGACCTCGCTTGGGGCGAAGGCGCTGGTGCTGATGCCGAAGACAGTGGCACCGTTCAACGTTGCGTTGACCAGGGCAGCGGGCGGCGAGGTCGAGCTGTGCGAGGATGCGATCGCTGCCTTTGCCAAGGCGGATGAATACGCTGCGCAGGGGCGCACCAACGTACATTCCTATGATGATCCGCTGATCATTGCCGGCCATGGCACGCTCGGGCTTGAATTCGCGCGGCAGGCGCAAGGACTGACCCATCTGTTCATCTCGATCGGCGGCGGGGGCTTTGCTGCAGGTGTCGGCGCGGCAATGAAGGGGCTGAACCCGGCGTTGCACATCATTGGCGTCGAGACCGAAGGCGCGACCACGATGACCGAGGCGCTGGCGGCGGGCAAACCCGTGGCCATGCGGCCAACTTCGATTGCACGTACGCTTGGCGCGCCGTTCGCCACCGAGCGCACCATGGCGGCGGCCCGTGCATTCCTCGACGAGATCGTGGTCGTGCCCGATCGCGATGCAGTCAGCGAACTCGTCTGGCTGCTCCAGAACGAGCGGGTTCTGGTCGAGCCTGCGGCGGCTTGCGTGCTTGCAGCCGCCATGGCGCGGCGCGACACACTCGGACAGAACGCGCGCGTCGGCCTCATCCTGTGCGGCTCCAACGTGGCTTTGGAGGACGTGGCAGGCTGGCGGGCTGGGTTCGGTTTGTGACAAGGACTGGACGCAGGCCTTCTTCGTCTATTTACTGACAGCAAGCCTGACCGGAAACAAGGTCAGGCGCGGTCCTCCAGAGGGGCCAACCGTTTCAAACAGGGAGACTACCCACCATGATTTCAAAGCCAGATCTGGTTTCTTGGCGTCGACTTCTTTCCTTGGCTGCCGGCGTTGCGCTGGTTGCAGGCGCCAGCCTTGGTGCCGCGCCAGCCCAGGCCCAGCAGACACTGCGCTGGGCTTTTCAGGGCAATCTCAATACGCTCGACCCCTATGGCATTAACGAGACCACGACGCTCGGCCTTCAGGGCAATGTCTATGAAGGCCTGACCAAGCGCGACAAGGACCTCAAAATCATCCCGGGCCTCGCCGAGCGCTGGGAAGTGCTCGACAATGGCATGCGCTGGCGCTTTTACCTGCGCAAGGGCGTGAAATTCCACAACGGCAATGATTTCACCGCCGATGACGTGGTGTTCTCGGCCCAGCGCGTGGTGGCCAACAATTCGCAGCTCACCTCACGCCTGTCGGGCGGCCCCGAGTTCTCGAAGGTCGATGAACACACCGTCGACGTGAAGCTCAAGAGCCCGAACCCAATCCTGCACTATGCCTGGGACACCTGGTACATCATGGACAAGGAGTGGACCGAGGCGAACAACGCCCAGATCCCGCCAGCTCCACAGGCGACCACGCCCGGCTTTGCCACAATCAACGCCAACGGCACCGGCCCAGTCCGCATCACCGAGCACACGCTTGGAGTGCGCACTGTGTTCGACAAGAACCCGAACTGGTGGGGCAAGGTCGAGCACAATCTCGATCGCGTGGTGTTCACCCCGATCACCTCGGCGCCGACCCGCGTGGCCGCACTCCTGTCAGGCGAAGTCGACGTGATCGACCCCGTGCCGCTGCAGGATGTGCCGCGCATCAACGCCTCGGCCAATGCTCGCGTCCTCGAAGGTCCGGAAGTCCGCACAATCTACTTGTCTTTCGACCAGATGCGGCCTGAACTCACCGCCTCATCCGTGAAGGGCAAGAACCCGTTCAAGGATGTGCGTGTGCGGAAGGCTTTCTACCAGGCCGTCGACATCGAGGCGATCCGCCGCCAGGTGATGCGCGGTGCGGC
>JBOFFB010000734.1:0-1764 GCA_051648385.1 Allobosea sp. | reverse complement strand
TCGGCGGGCGGCCTCTACATCATGGCCAAGTTCGTGCAGATGGCCGACAAGGTCGAGCCGATCAGGGGTTGATCAGCCTTCCGCCTGCCAGGTCCGCAGCTCCGCCACCAGCCCATCGCGGCAGGCCTCAACCAGCTTTTGGCCCTTTTCCACAGTCGCGACCCTCGCATCGCCGAGCACGCCATTGGCGCTGATCTCCTTGATCGAGCGATAACGCTGCCATTTGGGCTGCAAGACATCCTTGGCATCCTGGAACACCGGCCCGACAGCTTCGGCGAGCCGCTCGTGCTTCACGGTGCCAGGCGCGAACACCATCATCATCGAGGTTTCCATCTCGCAGGCATGCATCACGCTTGATTGGCGTTCCAGCTGCAGCCGCGCCTTGTCGACTGCGAGATCGAAATAGGTCGTGGCCCTGATCGCGAGCGTCAGCTCCCTTTGCAAGTCTGGCAGGAAGGCGTTCATTGCCGACATGTTGCCGCCGTGACCGTTGACGATGGCCACGCGGCTGAAGCCTGCCCGCTGGATGCTGGTGAGGAAAGCCAGCAGCACCGCCCGGTAGGTCGGGATGTCGAAGGTGAAGGTGCCGCCAAACACCATGTGATGCTCGGCCATGCCGCACCACACGGTGGGCGCAACCACCACCGGCACCTCACCGATCAGCGCCTCCGCCGCCACGCGGCAAACATTCTCGCACAGGATCGTGTCGACCCCGACAGGCAGATGCGGGCCATGCTGCTCCATCGAGGCGATCGGCAGCAGCACGATGGCGTCGCGGGAAGCGAGCCCGTTCAGGTCTTCGTATGTGAGTTCGCGCCAGAGGACAGATGGTTGTGCCATGATTTTGATCCTTGTTCGCGGCCAGCAAAGCAGATTGCGCGGCCATCGCAAAGGGGCTCGGCCATCAACCAAACCTGCAACTCCCCACTGGTCATCAGGCCCATCGCCACCTAAATAACGCATCAATCCCGGCGGCATGAGCCTGAGCGGGGCTTGTTCATTCTGGGAGGATTGACATGACGGATCTGATTTCACGCCGCGGCGTTGTTGCTGGCGGCCTTGGGCTTGGTGCAACTGCGCTGTTTGGCGCACCTGCCATTGCGCAAGCCAAACAGCGCATCACGGTCGTCACCGGCGGCACCGGCGGCGTTTTCTATCCGTATGGCGGCGGCATCGCCAAGATACTCACCGAAAAAATGCCCAATATGCAGGCAACAGCCCAGGTCACCGGCGGTTCGGTCGACAACTGCAAACTGGTTTCGGCAGGCGACGCCGATATCGGCTTCTCGACGCTCGACTCGGCCTTCGACGCGATGAACGGCCTTGGCGCCTACGCAAAGGACGGCAAGCTCGATGTGCGCGTCCTTGCCGTATTGTATGATTCATTCCTGCACGTCGTCGGCGCGCAGGGTCAGGTCACCACCATCGCGAGCCTCAAGGGCAAGCGCGTCTCCGTCGGCTCGGCCGGTTCTTCGACGGAATCGATCACCGACCGTGTGCTTGAATCGGGGGGTCTTAACCCGAAAACAGACATCACACGTGACAATCTCGGCGTGGCTGAGTCCGCTGGTGCGCTGAAGGACGGCAAGGTAGCCGCCTTCTTCTGGATCGGTGGCGTGCCGACCGCAGCAGTGCGTGATCTCGCCACCTCCGGCCAGCCCGCCCTGCAGTTCATCCCGACCGGCGAAGAACTCGCCAAGCTCGAGCGCCAGTGGCCGGGCCTATACCGCACCTTCAACCTGCCAGCCAATGCCTATGCCGGAC
>JBOFFB010000733.1:0-2469 GCA_051648385.1 Allobosea sp. | reverse complement strand
ACCCGCAGCGCCACGACGCAACGCTTGATGCCGGGCTGCGGCTATCCGCGTAGTGCGCCAGATACGACAACGCCCGCACAGGGCGGGCGCAATCGTTCGTCAGTCAGTTATCGCAACGGTTAGCCGTTGTAAGCACCGGCTGCGACCCGCTGGATGTCAGAGCGGTCAAGCCCGATATCGGCCAGTTCCCGATCGCTCAACTGGGACAGCTCAGCGACATTGCGCTGATAGTCACGGAACGCCTGGATAGCGCGGATAAATGAGAGCAGCATAGGTAGTCTCCTTCGTAATCCCGATTCAGCTCTTGGAGTAGCGTCATCGTTGGAACTGAATATAGGGGACGATTCTGCGCTGCAACACCGCAATTGTTGCGATGCAGCTAAGCAAAATACGCATATCAATAGTAAGAAGTGATTAATCTTTCAGCTAGGATTGCACCTAATCGAGGAGATTGATCTCATGCCGAGATTCAGATTTAGGTCATTGTTTCATCAGGTTGACGCAGTAGAGACACAAATCCCACGGGAGTCCGGCCAGCGGTAATGGAATAGGCGGTCTCGCTAAGCTATGTCTTGATGAAATAGCACGTCAGTTCCACGTCTTGGTTTCACGTATAGTGCAGATCATCAACTAATAGCGAACAATAATTCATTTTATGGCAATAAGTTCTGGAAACCGGGCACCTTAGCGCCGAATCGTGGACGTGGACGTTGACGTTGCGGCGTGGCATAGCCGCTGGATGCGTGATCGCCATTTAGTCCGCCGGCTGCTCCTGACCATCGTGCTGTCGCAGGCGATGGTGATTCAAGCCCTTCTGGTGGCCTGGAGCAGTACACAAGCTGCGGCCGGAGCAGCGAGCGGCATCAGTAGCCCCATTTGCTCTGGCACGAGATCTTCAGGCGGGACTGAACCCGGTCAGCCGGGCACGCCTCACGATTGCTTCAGCGCCTGCCTGGCGGCGCAAATGGGTGCGCCAGTTGATCTTACGGTGCTCCTGCCTCACGATACGGTCTATGCGCGGATGTCGGCTTCCCGGCAGGTGGCGCTGCCGGAGATTGAACGGCAACTGGCTTTTTCGGCCAGGGCTCCGCCGACGCTGACTTGAGAACTTGTTTCGGAATTCTCTTTCAGCATCATTCGAGGACAACATGATCATCAACTTCCGCGGCCTTCAGCGGCTGCTGGCCGGCGCTGGCCTGACGGCAACGGCTGTCATTGCTTCGCAATCATCTGCATTCGCCCACGTGACGCTCGCGACCGGAGAGGCGCGCGCCAACACGTATTACAAGGCAGTGTTCCAGGTACCTCACGGCTGTGATGGTGCAGCGACCCAAACCGTCCGTGTTCAGATTCCCGAAGGCGTCATCGGCGTAAAGCCGATGCCGAAGGCGGGATGGACCCTTAGCATCGTGCGCGGCGCGTACGCCAAATCGTACCAGAGCCACGGCAAGACCGTGACCGAGGGCCCCAAGGAAGTGGTGTGGTCAGGCGGATCGCTGGCGGACGACAATTATGACGAATTCGTCTTCTCCAGTTTCATCACGGATTTCCCATCGGGGCAGGCCATTTCCTTCCCGACGGTTCAGCAGTGCGCCAAGGGTGAGGTTCGCTGGGATCAGATCGCATCGGAAGGGCAGAACCCGCACAACCTGAAATCGCCGGCTCCCGTACTGCGGATCGTCGCCGACAACACCACGGTTGCGCAGGCGCATGATCACAGCGAGATGGATCATGGGAAGACAGCGGAGCCCGCTGCGTCCCAGTCGGGTGGTGACACCTTGAAGGTCGGTGACTTGATCGTCACTACGCCATGGACACGCGCGACGCCAGGCGGCGCCAAGATTGCCGGCGGTTATCTCAAGATCACCAACACCGGCAAGTCTGCCGACCGCCTGGTCAGCGCAGTTTCGGCTGGTGCGGACCGTGTGGAAATCCACGAGATGTCGATGACTGACGGCGTGATGAAGATGCGGCCGCTTGCGGATGGCTTGCCGATCAAGCCCGGCGAGACGGTCGAACTGAAGCCCGGCGGGTTGCACATGATGTTCATGGACATCAAACAGCCGCTGAAGCAGGGCGACAAGCTGAGAGCCACGCTGACGTTCGAAAAGGCGGGCAAGCTCGATGTCAGCTTCGGCGTCAATGCGATGGGGGCAACCAGCGAGCCGGCCCATAAGCATTAAGATCTGCGGATGCGATGACGCGGCAGGCGCTGCCGCGTCATCGTTCAAGGTGCGCGATCGAGCTGGCTCGCAAAATAGGCGATTGTCTTCGAATAGACTTCGCTCTTATTCCACTGCTGGATCACCGCGAAGTTCTCGCTGCCGGGATCCCATGGTTGACCGCGCTTCCAGCCATGACTGGCAAGGAAGTTTGCGGTCGAGGCCAGCACATCGGGCGCACTGCGCAGCAGGTCGCGCCGTCCGTTGCCGTCGAAGTCGACGGCAAACTTGATGTAGGACGACGGCA
>JBOFFB010000732.1:0-2020 GCA_051648385.1 Allobosea sp. | reverse complement strand
ATCCACCGTGATAAACCGGAAAGGAGACGTTCTCGTTGTCGAGACGAAGGAGCGTCTGCGGCCCGCTGATATCGTGTGACTGCAACATCGCCCTACACCCAGTACGAAATACGAGCGCGGAAACGGACGAAAAACGCCGTCGCGAAAATTGCGTTCAGCAGCGTGATAACGGCAACCGCAATATAATTTGCCGCCGACGGCATTTGGCCCAGCAACGGCGCGCGCGTGATCTCGATCAGATGAAAGAATGGATTGAAGTCCATAATGTGGGCATGTTCGCCAAGCAATTCAGGCTTCCACATGATCGGCGTCACAAAGAAAGCAATCTGGATGAAGCTAGCAATAATCTGGGGAATGTCGCGAAAACGCGCCGACATCATGCCGAGATACATACTTGCAAGCGCGCCATTGAGCGTCACCAGCACGAAGCCTGGAATCGCGTAGAGCGCCACACTACCGGGCCAAATCTGAAAATAGATGAGGATGCCAAAGTAGATGACAAAGTTATGCGCGAAGATAATGACGTTGCTCCACATGAACCGGAGCACATAGACCGAGTACGGCAAACGGATCTGCTTGATGTAGGATTCCGCACCCGTGAACAGCGTCCCAGCTGCGGAGAGGATCGCGCTGATATAACCCCAGATCAGCAGTCCGACGCAGAGGAACGGCATGAAATCGCGCAGGTCCGTCTTGAATATCTTCGAGTAAACAAGACCGAGGGATACGACCATGATGGCCATGCTCGCGGTCAGCCAAAGCGGCCCAAGCAGCGAGCGCCGATAGCGCTGCAAGATATCGTTCCAGCCGAGTTTGCCCCAGAGAGCCCATAAAGAAAGGCCGTCAACTGCGTCCTGCAGCGCCATTTGCGCCTGGTTGCGCATTTGCCTTTGCCCAGCCATCAGCATCGAAATACTCATCCGTCCCTATAGCACGCCATCAGCCATCGCTCACCGAGTCGATTGGCGCCGTTGAACGGCCTCTTTATAGACGTCTTGCATGCGAGACAAAAACAACGGCTCGCTGAATTCAGCATAGGCGCGCTCTTTACCCGCTGCACCCAGCCTCGCAGCGAAATCGGGCTGGTCTAACAGGCGGCGGAGCGCCCCTGCAAATTCGACCGGCTGGCTGGGCGGAACAGTCAGCCCCTCCTTGCCGTCGCGGGCCACATTCGGCACCGCCGTCGCCAGATCTGTGTTCACAACAGGTTTGCCGGCCGACATCGCTTCAAGCTGAACGATCCCGAAAGCTTCGGCTTCTGTTACCGACGGAAATGCCAGCACCTTGGCGGCATGGATGTACTGCTTCACCTCATGGGGCTCCAGACCACCCAGAAATTTCACCCGATCGAGGACACCGAGTTCCGCCGCAAGCCTGTTAAGGTCGTCCTTGAGCTGACCTTCGCCAATGATAACCGCACAAGCATCGACGTCCTGCATAGCGCGCAGAAAAACCTCATATCCTTTGTAACTGACAAGTCTGCCGACCGCGACCACAAGCCTCGGATGCTGTTTCTGCAAACTATCGACGGCTTCTCGCTGCGCTGAACTGAGTTCGCCCCAGTACGTTACATCGCACCCGTAGGGAACAACAACGCACTTGCCGGTAAAATCTCTCAGAAAGGGAGATTTCTCGACGATGGCCTGATCGGAAACTACAATCGCATCTGCGCGCTTCAGCGAGTGGCGGATGAACGGTGCCAGTAACCGCATCAACCGGTGACGGCCGAGCACTTCCGCATGCCAATGCACGATCAGAACCGGCTCTTTCGGCATCAGCAGAACTCCCAGATCCGTCAACGGAAAGGGAGCGTGATGAACCACGATATCGGAAGCCCTCGCCCGCTTTATAAATCTGAACGGAAAAGCCGGGGCCAGCGGAGTCGACATGGCCGTTCCGATGGATGAGACCGCCTCAACGTCCACGCCTTCGAAATTGTACCTGCGCGCAAATCCGCACTGGCGTGCGACGAGAATTTCCGTCGCGAATCCCGACCGCGAGAGTCTTGCCAGCATCGCTA
>JBOFFB010000731.1:0-2231 GCA_051648385.1 Allobosea sp. | reverse complement strand
TTGTTTCTTCCTCAATGACAAGCTCGAACTTGCGCCCGGCGATGCCGCCTTCCTTATTCATGCGTTCCGCCGCCCACTGCACGGCACGGATGCCGCATTCGCCAGCGGTGCCCGCAACGCCTGAGCGCGGCGCGATAATGCCGATCTTGAATGGCTTGTCCTGTGCTATCGCGGGCGCGAACAGCTGCGGCGCGGCGGCCGCGGCTACGCCAGCGCCGGCGAGCTTTGAAAAGGCGCGACGGGTGATCTTCATTGGTATCCTCCCATGTCAATCATGCGCATCTGCCGTGCGCTATTGCCATACCATAAATATATCAGACACATTTCAGCAAGCTCTTTTTGCGTGCAACGTTGTCGTAGCACCGTTGCCGATCTAATAGATTAGTGATATGTCACCTGCCAAGAGGCTGGGCGACGTCGCCTGCCGCCCACAATATACGGAGATTGCGCCATGGAACTCACATCCAGCCCAATGACCGACCGGCAACGGAAATACCGTGCCACCTACAGAGATCGCATTGCCGGCTGGTACAATGGCTGGCTTCACGCCTTCGTCATCTACGTGATCGGGGTCACCGCCCTCTCGGTCTACATCGCCAACATCGGCAATGTTCGCTGGTGGGAATGGCTGATTGTCCCCATCACTTTCCTGGCGGCTAACTTCTTCGAATGGTGGATTCATCGGTTCGTCATGCACCGGCCATCGCAAATCAAGGCATTCCGCGCAATCTACAATCGCCACACCTTGATGCATCACCAGTTCTTCACCGAAGAAGAGATGCGCTTCGCTGATCATAACGACTGGCGCGTGACGTTCTTCCCGCCCTACGCTCTCGTCACCTTCACACTGATGTCCATTCCGCCGGCGCTGGTGCTGGGCTGGCTTGTGTCGCCGAATGTCGGCTGGCTGCTGATCTGCACCACGACATCGATGTATCTTATCTATGAGTTCATGCACTTCTGCTGCCATGTCGACGAAAACTGGTTTGTTCGTAACATGCCCTTCGTCAACACGATCCGGCGGCATCATGCGGCCCATCACAATCAGTCGATCATGATGGAGCGAAACATGAATCTGACCTTCCCCGTAATGGATTGGCTATTCGGAACCTCGGATCTCGATCGCGGACTGATCGGCCACATCTTCAACGGCTACGACACCCGCTACATCCGCAAGAACATGCGCAAAACCTCGCGCACGCCGAAGCCCGATATCGCCGGCCAGAGCTCAGGCTTCGCTACACCCGCCGAGTAGATGCAGTCAAAGCGTGGAGACAAAACGTGAGCAGTATCGAGCCGAACTGGGCGTCACTGATCTGGTTCGCGGGATTTGCAACCGTGTGCGGTATTGCATTTCTCGTTGTTGCCGGGAAATTCCCGCTTAATGCCCAAGCAACAAGGTCGCTCCCCACGACCTTGCTTGTTCTCGGCAACGTCGCTCTGCTCGCGACGCTGCTGGCCGGCACAGGACTCTATGGATACACCGAATTGCGATGGAGCACGCTGGTTGTCGTCAGCGGCCTTATCTTCCTGTTCACGCCGGCACTGTTTGAGGAATGGCGATGGCCCCTGCGCAGCGCCACAGTCGAGCTATCCATTTTGGTGGGCATTCAAATCCTGGCGCTGGCTGTCCTTGCCAAGGTCGGCGGTTCGGCGCTCGCAATCCTGTCGTGACATTTCCCATATAGCCAAAGGAGCAACCGATGCCCGTAAAGATCAAATTGGCACTATCTTTGGTCGTTGTCGTTGTGGCTGCGATAGCGTTCTATATGCAGCATACGCTGGGCCATAATCGAATTCAGTATCTGGTGGCCTTCCTCGGGGTCTTCATGGTGTTCGCGATGTGGCTGTTCCCGGAGGTGAAGCGCGAGGAAACAGCCGGTGGCATTCGCCGGGAACCAACCCAGAATCGCGCCAGCTAAAAAACCCTGCTAAAAATTCTCGCCGCGCTCCAATGAAGGGGCGCGGCGTTTTGCTGTGCACTTGGCGCGGCGCATACGATTGCGCCGCAAGATCAGCCGCCCAGATAAGCCTCACGAATGTGCTTGTCGTCGATCAACTCTTCTCCGCGCCCCGACAGCACAATCGATCCGGCTTCCATCAGATAAGCATAGTCGCACATATCCAGCGCTGAGTAGGCATTCTGTTCAACCATCAGCACCGTGGTGCCTGACTTGCGAATGCCGTCAATGATCTCAAACACCTGCTCTACAATATTAGGAGCGAGTCCC
>JBOFFB010000730.1:0-10700 GCA_051648385.1 Allobosea sp. | reverse complement strand
GCGCGGCGGAAGGTGAACATCTTGCGGTCATCGGTAGCGTGCTGGAGATTCTGGTTGCGCCAGAGGATCCTGAACGCCTGATTGCAGCCATGGCTGATCCGCGGATCCGCATCGTCTCTCTCACCGTGACGGAAAAGGGATACTGCCATGATCCGGCGACGGGCACGCTGAATGCGGCCCATCCAGATATCATGAACGATGTGACAGCACCCGACATGCCGCGATCCGTGCCCGGGTACCTCGTCGCCGCATTGCGGCGGCGCTTCATGCTCGGACAGCAGCCTTTCACCGTCCTTTGCTGCGACAATCTCCCGGCAAACGGGCGTACGATCAAACGGGTTCTGGTTGCGTTTGCCGCGCTGGTCGATGTGGCCCTTGCGGCATGGGTCGATCGCGAGGTTGCTTGCCCTTCAACCATGGTAGACCGCATTGTGCCTGCAACCAGTGCTGAGGACCGCGCCGGGGTTCAACAGATCATCGGCATGGCGGACGCCTGGCCGGTGGTGACAGAACCTTTCACGCAATGGGTCATCGAGGATCACTTTCCTGCCGGGCGCCCTCGCTGGGAACTGGGCGGAGCGGAGTTCGTGACGGATGTCGCGCCGTTCGAGATCATGAAACTGCGCATGCTCAATGGCGCGCATTCCGCCCTGGCATATCTTGGCTATCTGGCTGGTCATGAAACAGTGGCCGAGGCGTCCAACGATCCACTGTTCATCAGGTATCTTGACGGTTTGTGGGCGGAGATTGCTTCCACACTTCCGCAAGGGCTTGACGACAAGGCCTACGCCACGCGGTTGCTCGGTCGATTTCAGAACAGGAACATCCGTCATCGGCTTTGGCAGATCGCAATGGACGGTTCGCAGAAACTGCCCCAACGACTGCTTGGCACGATCCGCGCCCGCTTGGCGCTCGGAAAACCGATCACGCACCTTGCGATCGGTGTCGCAGCGTGGATGCGGTATGTCGGAGGCATCGATGAATCCGGTGCGCCAATCGATGTGCGTGATCCGCTTGCGGCGCGACTGCGCGAGATCTGTGATGCAGCGGGGGCAGAGCCTGCGCGGCAAGTCATGGCGCTTTCTGCGGCAACCGAGGTGTTCGGAGAGGACTTGCGCGGCTGCCAGGCCTTCACCGATCCTGTGGTGGCAGCGCTCATCGCGTTGTCAGAGCATGGCGTCCATTCCGCGATTTCGCGCGATCTGCGCGTTGCATAGGGCGCGGCCTGGGAGTTGCCAAACACCGGCCATGGCAACCAGCTGAGGCTTGGCGTGAAGCGACATGGTGGTCGTTCAAGGTCAATATGTCGCAAAATGCCTGGCATTCGAACATCGTGCCGGGCTTGCTTGTCTGCGAGGCTTCTTTGCCTGCCACGATGATCCCGTGACTGTGCCACTTTGAGTGCCACTTGGTCTGAATTCAAACTGCATCGCGCGCCAGCGACGCCATCTGGCCGACGGTGATGGGCTTCACTGGTGCGCGGAGCCGCATGTGGCCGATCTCCGCAGGACTTTTGCCGGATTGATCAGCCATCAACTCGGTGACCGTCAAAGCGCAATTGCGCCCTTGGCAGGCACCCATGCCGGCTCGGCAGAAGGCCTTGATCTGGTTTGGCCCTTGCGCCCCTCGGGCGGTCAGCGCGCGGATCTCACCGCCCGTGACTTCTTCGCAGCGGCAAACGATAACGTCATCGGTGGGCATGCGAAACTGCGGCGCAGGCCGATAGAGCCTGTCAAGGAAGCGGCGTCCGCTGGACATGCGCGCGAGTGCTGCTTCAGCTCGCTGGCGCGCGACGGCGTTCTCGCGTCCGAGGCTCGCAAGCACTGCAAGCGCCACCACCGTGCCACCATGGCGCGCGACGTCGGCCCCGCCTATGCCGGTGCTGTCACCAGCGATGAACAGGCCCGGCACGGAACTTTCGCTGCGGGCATCAAGGCGAGGCTCGAAGGCAAGCCGGTCGGCGTTCCAGTCAAGCGCCGCACCCGAAGCCATCGCCAGGTTTACCTGTGGCACGACGCCCTGATGCAGCAGCAGGGTGCGTGTGTTCAACTTGAGAGGTTTTCCGCCTGCGATGGCAGTCACATGCGCAAGCTGGCCCTCGCCATGGGCGGCAAGGGCAGTGACATTGCGGATGATCCGGTGTGCGCCTGCCACCTCGCGCAGCAGTCTCAGGCCCTTTGCAAAATAGCGACTTGCCAGAAATGCTGGCAGATGGGGCAGGGCACCCAGCCAGTTGCCACGCGGCGTGGTGTCGAGCAGCGCTTCGAGCCTGACGCCTGCGCGGGCATATTGGGCAGCCAGCAGGTACAGCAGCGGGCCGGTTCCGGCGAGCACAGTGGGGCCTTCGGGCACAATGCCGCCGGATTTCAGCAAGGTCTGCGCCGCACCCGCCGTCATCACGCCGGGTAAGGTCCAGCCCGGAATGGGGAAGGGGCGTTCAAGCGCGCCTGTGGCGATCAGGACCTTGCCGACGCTGTGCATGCGCGCGCCTGCCGTGCCGATCAGGCCGACATCGAAGCCCCCACCTTCCCCTTGTTCAATCATGAACGCTGTGGTGCCGGGAAGATGGACAGCGTCAGAACACTGGAAATCATCAGCAAGGGCGCGGCCCTCGGCATCGTCGTCCCCCAGAATGGCAGCCATTTCCGGAGTTCGCGATTGGATGTTGCGGTAAACCTGCCCGCCCAACCCAGGGTTTTCGTCGGCCACCATGACTTTCAGGCCTGCACCTGACGCTGTCACTGCCGCCTGCATGCCGGCAGGGCCAGCGCCGATGATCAGAAGATCGCATCCGGGTTGAATCATGGCGCGCCTGCCAGCGTGTCGATCACCATGCCATTCCGCACTGGCACCAGACAGGCCTGCATGCCGGGCTGGCCGTCGATGGTGACGAGGCATTCGAAGCAGCTGCCCATAGCACAATAGGGCCCGCGTGCCGCGCCACTGCGTATAGTGTGGCGGAATACCGATTGGCCGGCCAGCAGCAACGCTGTGGCGACAGTGTCACCGGTGCACGCCGTGGCTGCCACGCCGTTCACGGTGATGGACAATGTGGCCGGTGCTTCATGCAGCCGCCAGAACATGGGCGAACCTCCGTGCACTGAAGGGCTGCAACACGTCTGGCCAGACATCGTCGGCGATGGCGTCCATGATCACCGCGTTGTGGATGGCGGCCAGCGTGATGCCGCTATGACTGGTGACGACATAGCCGCCGGGGCACGCGGATGAACGGTCATAGATCGGATAGCCATCGGGGCTCATGACGCGCAGCGCGCCCCAACTGCGCACGATCTGCACTTGTGCGAGGCGCGGGAAAACCTCGACCGCTTCACGGGCGATGCGGGCCAGCACGTCATGCGAGTTGCCAGTGTCGAACCCGACTTCTTCATTGGATGCGCCGATCATCACGCCGCCTTCGTCAGTCTGGCGCAGCGTATCGAGCGGATAGTGCAAAAACGGCAAGAGCTTTTCGGTGACCATGACCTGCCCACGCTGCGGCCTGACGGGTGCGTCGAGCCCGATCATCGGTGCCAGCCTTGCGTTGCCGAGGCCTGCTGCCAACACGATCTTGCGCGCGCGGACGTCGCCACCTGCCGCCTTGATTGAGAAGCCATCCACCACCGGGATGATCTCAGCCACGTCGCAGTTCGGGCGATAGTGCGCACCTCGCGCTGTAGCTGCGGTATGCAAGCCACTGAAGAATTTGAGGGAATTCACATGCCCATCATGCGGGCAGAACGTGCCGCCGACGACCTTGGGGCCAATGTCCGGCAAAAGCTCTTTCATCGCGTTGTGATCAAACGTCTCCACAGAAGCTGAATCCGGCACGGCGTTGTGCAACCGCCCGAGTTGGCGCGTGCGCTGGTCAAGCTGGGCCTCATCGAGGCTGGCCATCAGCCCGCCGCGCTGTTCGTAGCGCAGGTCCATGCCGGCCTCGCGGCCAAGCTCATCGGCAAAGCTGCGCCAGAGCTCGGCAGATCGCAGCGTCCAGCGTGCGTACTCGGGCATGTCCAATCCCTTGCCCTGAACCCAGACCAGCGCGAAGTTGCCGCGCGAGGCGCGATGGGCGATGTCGCCCTCATCGAGGATTGTGACGGCAAGGCCCCGCCGCGCCAGCCCCCAGGCCAAAGACAGGCCGACCACGCCGCCGCCGACGACAGCAACGTCGCAGTCATTCCAGGCTTTCGGCGAAGTGTCACGTGTCATGCGCAGCGCAGGGATACCGGATGGAAAACGGGTAACCGGACCCTAACCTGTTCACATGGAACGACGGAAGGGATTTGCTTGCGAAAGAACGTGTGGCTGGGCGATACCATTACCAATCGTCTATCTCTGCCCCCGGAGCCTGTCATGCCCGCCAATTCACAACGTCTTGCCGGCAAGCTCGCCATCATCACCGGCGGAGGATCGGGGATAGGGCGCAAAGCTGCACTGTTGTTCGGCGCGGAGGGAGCGTCGGTCGTGATCATCGACCGCGATGCCGGTCAGTTGGCCGAAACAGCGGCGCTGCTGACGCTGCACGATGTGCCGGTGCTGACCCGCTGCAGCGATGTGGCGGATGAGAATCGTGTGGCGGAAGACATGGCGGCAATTCTGACGCGCTTTGGCCGCGCCGACGTGCTGCTGGCGGCAGCGGGTTTTTCTGGCGGCACTGCCGTGCCCGACACGACGCTAGATGCCTGGAACACCGTGATCCGCACCAACCTCACAGGCTCTTTCCTGTGGTCGCGCGCCGTGCTTCAGCCGATGCGGGCGGCGCGGTCCGGCTCGATCATTCTCGTCGGCTCGCAGCTGGCGTTTGCGGGCGGGCGCAGCAATGCGGCTTATCTGGCAGCCAAAGGCGGTATTGTCAGCCTGATGCAGTCGATGGCGGTTGATCACGCGGGCGAGGGCGTCCGCGTCAACGCGGTCATTCCGGGGGCCATCGATACGCCCATGCTCAGGCGTTCGTTCGGGCGCAGCGCCGATCCTGCCAGCGCCGAGGCCCGCTCGGTGGCGCGGCACCCGATGGGTCGGCTGGGCCTGCCTGAAGAGGTGGCGCGAGCTGCGCTGTATCTTGCCAGCGATGATGCCAGTTTCACGACAGGTGCCTGCCTGCGTGTCGATGGTGGCTGGCTGGCGGGCTAGGCGTTTGGCGCATGCGTGCTGGCCCGAAAATGGCTTGTGTCCGGCCCGTGGCCGGATAGCCTGCATGATCCACATTGGGGGAGATACATCTTGGCGCGCATTGTGACCGTTGCCGCTGCGCAACTTGGCCCGATTCAGAAGGCGGATACGCGCACCGACGTGGTGGCCCGCATGCTTGACCTGATGGAAGCGGCGCATGGCAAGGGCGCCAACCTGATCGTGTATCCCGAACTGGCGCTGACCACATTCTTCCCACGCTGGCACTACGAGGACCGTGCTGAGGCTGATCCTTGGTTCGAGGCCGCGATGCCAAACTTCGCCGTGCAACCATTGTTCGACAGGGCAAAGGCGCATGGCATGGCGCTGAGCTTTGGCTATGCGGAAAAGACACCGGACGGGCATCACTTCAACACCTCGATCCTTGTCGATGACAAGGGCAAGACCGTCGGCATCTATCGAAAAATTCACTTGCCCGGCCATGTCGAGTTCGACCCCGAGCGCACGCATCAGCATCTCGAAAAGCGCTACTTCGAACCCGGCGATCTCGGATTTCCGGTCTGGCGCAGCATGGGTGGCCTGTTCGGCATGTGCATCTGCAATGACCGGCGCTGGCCGGAGACATACCGCGTGATGGGCCTGCAAGGCGTCGAGATGGTGCTGCTGGGTTTCAACACGCCTTCGGTCAACAGCCAGCGCGCCAGCGAGGATCTGGGCGAGCGGCTGTTCCATCACCGCCTGTCATTGCAGGCCGGGGCCTACCAGAATGCGACATGGGTCGTTGCGGTGGCCAAGGCCGGCACGGAGGACGGGCATCACCTGATGGGCGGCACGCTCATTGTCGATCCGGACGGGCACATCGTGGCGGAACTGCCCGGTGAAGATGACGGTATCCTCGTGCATGCCTGCGATCTTGATGCCACCCGCTTCGGCAAGGAGACGATCTTCGACTTCAAACGCCATCGCCGGATCGAGCACTACGGGCGCATCACCACGCAAGTTGGCGTGATCGAACCCACATGAGCGACAACTTCAGCGTCGCATTCAGCGATATCTCGCCATACGAGCGCTACAAGCTGTTGTGTGCCGCCATCTGCCCGCGCCCGATCGCGCTGGTCACGAGCGTGTCCGAAACCGGTGTGGTCAATGCGGCGCCTTTCAGCTTCTTCAACGTGTTTTCCGAAGACCCGGCGCTGATTGTGCTCGGCCTGCAACACCGCAAGATTGGCCCTGACCAGGTGCTGACCTTGAAGGATACGACCCGCAACATCGCCCGCAGCGGCGAATTCGTGGTCAACATGGTCGATGAGGACATGGCTGCGGCGATGAACATCACCGCCATCGATTTCCCACCAGATGTCAGCGAGATCGACGCGGCGGGGCTGATGCTTGCCGCCGGTGTCACGATACCCGTGCCGCATATCATGCAAGCGCCGGTGGCGTTCGAGTGCCGCAAGACGGTCTCGTTGAATTTCAGTCCGCACCGCGAATTGCTGATTGGCGAGGTGGTCAGGATGCATGCGCGGGCCGGCATCGTCGACACTGGCACGTTGCGCTTCGACATCGACGCCTACAGGCCCGTCGGACGCATGTTTGCCAACGGCTATTCGCGGCAAGGCGACCGCTTCGACCTGATACGCGAAAGCTATGCCGAATGGGCTGCTGGGCGCGGGAGCAAGCTGTGAGCGTCGTGATTTTCGGCGGCTCCGGCTTTGTCGGGCTGAACATAGCAATGTGGTTTCTGGCTGACAGACAGGATGTCACGCTTTTTGACCGTCGGCCACCGCTTGAGGCCTGGTTGGTGCACGCGAAGTCCTTGCCGGGCAAACTGACGTTCATCGACGGCGATGTCATGGATGCCGACGCGGTCAAGGCAGCGGTCAAGCCGGGCACTGATCTTGTCGTCCTTGGCGCGGCGATCACGGCTGGGCCCGAGCGCGAGGCCAGCGACCCGGCCAGCATCATCTCGATAAACCTCCTTGCGCAGATCACGATGCTGGAAGCGGCGCGTGACGCAGGCGTCAGGCGTGTCATCAACCTCAGCTCTGCGGCTGCCTATGGCCGGTCGGGTGAGCGGTTGGATGTGCTTGATGAAGATGCGGCTGTCGATCCGGTCGCGCTCTATCCGATCACCAAATGGGCGAGCGAGCGAATCGGCGCGCGGATTTGCGGGCTGTGGGGACTTGGTTTCGTGAACCTCAGGCTGAGCGGCGTGTTCGGCCCATGGGAACATTTGACGGGCGTGCGCGACACGCCGAGCCCGCAGTTCCAGATTCTGAAGGCACTGGAAGATGGCAAGACCGCACTTCTGCCACGCCCGGGCTTGCGTGACTGGGTCCATGCCACCGATGTCGCCGAAGCTGTCGCAGCGGTCGGGAAAGCGGAGACGTTGCCGCGCAATGTCTACAATATCTCGCCGGGGCGCATCTGGTCGGTGCTCGATTTCGGGCAGGCGCTGGCACGGGGCATCGAAGGCGGTGAGTGTCGCCTCGCAGTGACAGGTGAGGTGGCCAACATTGATCTCTATGGACCAGGCGACCGTGCGCCGCTTTCAGCTGACGCCATGGCGCGCGATGTCGGTTGGCGAGCGCGCTTTGGGCTTGAGGCGTCGGTGGTCGACCTGATGACATACCAACAGGAAAATCGTTCCAAGCGGGACTGAAGTGGCATGGTGCTTGCTAAGCCTGAAAAGTCGCGTGACACTGCGAAAAACCAACGGGGGAAATGGCCATGACAATCTTCAAGACAGGTTGCCTGCTCGCAGTTCTGGCATCAACGGCATTGGGCACACTACCTGCGCTGGCGCAGACTCGCGCCGAGACGCTGCGCCATGTTACCGGCGCTTCGATCAACACGCTTGATCCGACCATGCCGGGCTCGACCCGCGAGGCGTTCGGGCTCAGCCTGCTGACCTATGACCGGCTGGTGTCGTTTGGCCGCAAGCAGCTCGACGGCAAGTGGGTGTTCGATCTCGACACCATTCGCGGAGAGATGGCCGAGCGCTTCGAGGTCAGTGCTGATGGCCTCAAGATCACTTTCCACTTGCGCAAGGATGCGAAGTTCCATGACGGCACGCCCGTCACCGCCGAGGATGTGAAGTGGTCGCTCGACCGTGCCGTCACCGCCCGCTCGCTGGCGGCAGGGCAGATGCTGACGGGTTCGATCACCAAGGCGGACCAGTTCAGCATCATTGATGCGCACACGGTGGTCATGACCTTGCCGGCGCCAGACAAGCTGGCGCTGCCGAACCTTGCCACGATCTATCCGGTGATTTTCAACTCCAAGCTCGCCAAATCCAAGGCCACGGCTGAAGATCCATGGGCGCAGGAATGGCTGAAGGCCAACACGGCGGGCTCGGGTGCCTACATCATCGAGAGCTTCAAGCCCGGCGAAACCACCATTCTGCGCCGCAACGAGGACTGGAAACGCGGGCCTGGCAACACACAGGCACACTTCAAGCGCATCATCACCCAGACCGTGCCTGAAGCCGCAACGCGCGCCAACCTCGTCGAACGCGGCGATGCCGACATCGTCATCGACCTGCAAGCATCGGATGCGGCGGACCTGGAGAAGAAGGGCCGCCTCAAGGTCATCTCGACCCCGCAATACAATTCGATCACGTTCGTATCGTTCAACAACACCATCGCGCCCTTCGACAATGTCGGCGTGCGCCGGGCCATCGCGGCAGCCTTGCCTTATGAGGACATGTTCAAGGCGGCGCTGTTCGAGCGCGGCAAGCGCCTCTACGGCGCGACCTGGTCTGATGGAAAGGCACCTGTCGGCGACACGTTTCCGATCGTGCAGCCGTTGAAGACCGACCTAACCGAGGCCAAGCGCCTGTTGACTGCCGCCGGGTTCCCGAACGGTTTCTCGACCGCGCTCAGCTTCAATGTCGGGCAGGCGGGCACGGCTGACCCGATGGCGGCGTTGATCAAGGAATCCCTCGCCAAGATCGGCATCACCGTCGATATCCAGAAGCTGCCGGACGCGCAGATGTCGACGCTGATCAACGAGAAGAAGGTGCCGTTCTTCATTGAAGGCATCGTCGCCTGGCTCCCGTCGATGGATTATTTCTACCGCAACTTCTACATCGGGCCGATCCGCTGGAACTATTCCTCGCTCAATGACCCGAAGCTGACGGAGATCGCTCAGGCTGCTCGTTTCGAGCAGGAC
Organism: Allobosea sp.; assembly: GCA_051648385.1. GTDB lineage: Bacteria > Pseudomonadota > Alphaproteobacteria > Rhizobiales > Beijerinckiaceae > Allobosea. The sequence goes on along the minus strand of JBOFFB010000730.1, from coordinate 1,403 downwards.
AAGTCGAAGTATGCGGCTCTCGGCGTGCAGCTCAACACCATGCACTATGATCTGATGCCGCAGGTTCCGCTTTGGCAGCCGTCGCAGGACGCGGTGATGGCGACCACTATCGAGGGCTACACCTATCAGTTCCACCGCCAGATCGACTTCCGCGATCTGAGCCGCAAGTGACGGCACGTTTGAGACCAGGCCGGTGAAGCTGGGGGCCACGGCAAAGCGGGCGTGGTGGCGGTTTCTATCGTCACTGCCCGCACTGTTTGGCGTCGTGGTCTTCACCTTCTTGCTGATGCGGGTGCTGCCGGGTGATCCGGCGGTGTTCTTTGCCTCGGGGCCGCAGGCAGGCCCGGAGGAAATCGCCATGATCCGGCAGCAGATGGGGCTCGACAAACCGGTGCCGCAGCAACTGTTGCTCTATCTCGGCGATCTGGGGCAGGGCAATCTCGGGCGCTCGCTGACCACTGGCCAGCCGGTGCTGGATGATTTGCGCAATAGGCTGCCTGCTTCGCTGGAGTTGACCTTCACGGCGCTCATCATAGCGCTGCTGACCGCCGTGCCGCTCGGCATATTGGCAGCGCTGAGGCCAGGCTCGCTGGTGGACCACATCGTGCGCTTCATCTGCGCGCTCGGGGTCTGCGTGCCGACCTTCGTCTCAGGCTTGCTGCTGATCTATGTGTTCTACTACCTACTCGGGCTGGCACCTGATCCGACCGGACGGATCGACATCTTTCTGAGCCAGCCGCCGCGCGTCACCGGCTTTCTGTTGATCGATTTTGCGCTGGCGGGCGACTGGGAGGGCTGGGTCTCAGCGGCGCGGCAGCTTGTGTTGCCAGCGCTCACCATGGCCTTGTTCGTCGTGGCCCCGCTGGCACGGATGACCCGCGCTTCGATGCTGGCCTCGCTCGGCAGCGATTTCATCCGCACGGCGAAATCGCTCGGGTTGTCCGGCCGCAAGGTCATCGTCACTTATGCGCTGCGCAACGCCATATTGCCGGTGCTGACGATTGCGGGCATCGTGTTCTCGACCATGCTCGGCGCGAATGTGCTGGTGGAGAAAGTGTTCTCCTGGCCGGGCGTGGCATCCTACGCGCTCGATGCGCTGCTGTCTTCGGACTATGCGCCGGTGCAGGGTTTCGTGCTGCTGATGGCGGTGATCTTCGTGTTTGTGAACCTTACCGTCGACGTGCTCTATGGCATCGCCGATCCGAGGGTATCGGTGGAATGAGCGGTGCATCGGCAACCTTGCGCCACACCGTATGGGTGCTGCGCGGCAACCCGGTCACTGCGGTGGCGGCTGTGGGTGCGTTCATCCTGTGCGTGCTCGCCATCATCGGCCCATCGATCGTGCCTTATGATCCAATCGCGTCCAATGTCGCCAACGCGCTGAAGCCGCCGAGCGCGCAGCA
>JBOFFB010000729.1:0-1933 GCA_051648385.1 Allobosea sp. | reverse complement strand
GCCGGCCCAGCCGACCTGGCCGGTCACGACAGCCTCGCCGATCACGGGCGGGAAGGCACCCGCCGCGCCGCCAATCACGATGTTCTGCGCCGTCCAGCGCTTGAGCCACATCGAGTAGACGACAGCATAGAAGAAAATGGTGAAGGCCAGCAGCCCCGCCGCCAGCCAATTGGCGACTATGCCAAGCATCAGGACGGACCCAGCCGACAATGCCATGCCGAACGCGTAGGCTTCCGATGGCATGATCCGGCCCGCCGGGATCGGGCGCTTGGCGGTACGCGTCATGATCGCGTCGATGTCAGCGTCGTACCACATGTTGAGCGCGCCGGACGCGCCAGCGCCAATGGCGATGGCCAGAAGCGAGGCGGCAGCGATCACGGGATGGATGGTGCCGGGCGCAACCACGATGCCGACCAGCGCCGTGAAGATCACGAGGCTCATCACGCGTGGCTTCAAGAGCTCAAAATAGTCAGCGACATCCCCGCCCGTTGTGACGTGTGCGGTATCCTGGGCTTTATCGTACGCGGCTGACATGGGGCTTCAGGTATCCAGAATGCGACCTCGACCAAGAAGCGCCGGGGTCAGATTGGCTTGTCTCTTTGCCGGAATACCGAATGGCACTCGGGGAAACAGAAGAGGCCGGTGGAGCGTGACCGGCTGGGCAAAGTGCCCGGCCGGTCATCTTCAGATCGTTTGCTCAGTGATCCTTGCCGGTGATGCGCGGCAAGGTTTCGAACTGGTGGAATGGCGGCGGCGAGGGCAGCGTCCATTCCAGCGTGGTTGCGCCTTCACCCCACGGGTTGTCGGCAGCCTGCTCCTTGCGCACGAAAGCGTAGGCGACAATGCCGAAGAACCAGAACAGGCTCGCGAGGAAGATGTAGGAGCCGATCGAAGACCACCAATGCCAGTAGGCGAAGGCGTCCGGATAGTCGACATAGTGGCGTGGCATGCCGGCGAGGCCGAGGAAATGCTGCGGGAAGAACAACACGTTCGCGCCGACGAAGGCCACCCAGAAGTGGACATGCCCCATCCAGTCCGGGATCACGTAGCCGCTCATTTTCGGGAACCAATAGTACCAGGCCGCGAAGATGCCAAACACGGCGCCGAGCGACAGCACATAGTGGAAGTGCGCGACAACATAGTAGGTGGCGTGCAGCGAGCGGTCGACGCCGGCGTTTGCCAGCACCACACCGGTGACACCGCCGACGGTGAAGAGGAAAATGAAGCCGATGGCCCAGACCATGGCCGAGGTGAAGCGGATCGAGCCACCCCACATCGTCGCGATCCAGGAGAAGATCTTCACGCCAGTCGGAACCGCGATCACCATCGTTGCGAAGACGAAGTAGCGCTGCGTGTTGAGCGACAGGCCAACCGTATACATGTGGTGCGCCCAGACGATGAAGCCGACCACGCCGATCGACACCATGGCGTAGGCCATGCCGAGATAGCCGAAGATTGGCTTCTTCGAGAAGGTCGAGATGATGTGGCTGACGATGCCGAAGGCTGGCAGGATCATGATGTAGACTTCGGGGTGGCCGAAGAACCAGAACAGGTGCTGGTACAGCACCGGATCACCGCCACCAGCAGGATCGAAGAAGGTGGTGCCGAAGTTGCGGTCAGTCAGCAACATCGTGATCGCGCCGGCCAGAACGGGCAGGGCCAGCAGCAGCAGGAAGGCCGTGATCAGCATCGACCAGGCAAACAGCGGCATCTTGTGCAGGGTCATGCCCGGCGCACGCATGTTGAGGATCGTGGTGATGAAGTTGATCGCGCCGAGGATCGAGGCCGCGCCCGCGAGATGGAGCGCGAAGATGCCGAAATCAACCGCCGGGCCGGGATGGCCGGTGGTGGAAGAGAAGGGCGGATAGACTGTCCAGCCGGTGCCGACACCATTGGTGCCGGGAGCACCTTCGACGAACATCGAGGTCACGAG
>JBOFFB010000728.1:0-3713 GCA_051648385.1 Allobosea sp. | reverse complement strand
GAGGGCGTCGTAAGGCGTATCAACGTGCGCTCGACCGAGATCGAAACCTTCGACCGATCCACCGTGATCGTGCCAAACTCGAACCTGATCTCGGGCGTCGTGAAAAACCGGGTCCGTTCAGACCGCTCAGGCCGCGTGATCGTCTCGCTCTCGGTGCCGCGCACGGCTGACCCTGAACGGGTGCGTGCTGTCATGATCGCCGCAGCCGAGCGTCACGCCAATGTGTTGCCCGAGCCGAAGCCGCGTGTGCTGTTCAAGAAAATCTCCGAGACCGCACTCGATTTTGATCTGATCTGCATCGTGCCCGAGGTCGACATCGTCGGCATCGTGTCGAGCGACCTGCACTTCACCATCTTCGCCGACCTGACCGAGGAAGGTATCGGCCAGCCCGAGCGCGAGGTCCAGATCAAGGGTCTCGGCCGGATCGAGGACACGCTCGATGAGCTGGTCGACACGCTGGAAGAGGCGCAGGAAACCAAGGCCGCTGCGCTGCAGGCCCGTCGCAAGCCGGTCGCTGACACCTCTGTTACCCCGGTGTTGGCTGCCAAACCGGCATCAAAACCCGCGCGCAAGCCGTAAACCGCAGATGCTGAGCCGGAGAGCGACCATGAGCGTCTCGCCATGACTTGCAGCGCAGCTGTGGCCGCCTTGTCCGCCATGCTCGGGATGAGCGGCTGCGAAGCCGCGCCGCAATCCTCGGGCGCAACCGCCAGTTTTGCGGCCGATCTCGGGCAGCCCGGCGCGCGTGTTGATGCCGCGCAGGCGCGGGCGGTGATCTCCGCTTACCGGCTCAACCTCGGCCTGCCGCAGCTTGTCCTCGACGAGCGGTTGCAAAAGGCCGCCGCGCGCGAAGCCGCCGCCATGGCATCCGCCGACAAGCCCGCCTCGGCGGATGCCGTGAAGCGCCGCTTGCGTGCTGATGGCGTCAGCAGCCCGGAAGTCAACCTATCCGCCGGCTACCGCAGCTTGGCAGAGGCCTTCTCAGGCTGGCGCGGCTCCCCCGCCCATGACGGCGTGATGAAAGCGCGGGGCGCGACCCGCATGGGCATCGCCTCGGCCTACGCGCCGGGATCGAAGTACAAGGTCTATTGGGCGCTGGTGCTGGCAGCGGATTGAAGTGCCGTTATGGCTTTGTGCCCGGTGCCAGCGGCGGGGCTTCATACAGCAGCGTGATCGTCACGCGCCGGTTGGCGGCGAGGCTTGGGTTGTCGGGAAACAGCGGCTCCATCGCGGCCTTTCCGGTCACAGAGGCAAAGCGGTCATTGGGCAGGCCGGACTGGGCCAAGATATCGCGCACCGAGACGGCGCGCCCGACAGACATGGACCAGTCCGACGCCGGACCCTGTTGGCCGGGGCGCGTATCGGACGTGTGCCCGGTGATGGCAATGCGGTTCGGCATACGCCGCAAGGTCGGTGCCACCTGCTCCAGCACCTTGCGGGTGCGCTCGAACGGATTGATCGAGCCTTCGGCGAACATCGACCGGCCATCCTGATCGACCAGAGACAGGTTCAGCCCCTCCTTGGTTTCGTCGATGACGATATTTTTCGAGATCTGGGCGATCTCCGGCATGTCGTTGAGGGCCTGGCGCAGGGAGGTCGCGGCCAGTGCAAAGCCGCGGTCGAGAGTGGACAGGTTGGCCGGGTCGGTGCGCTTCTTCTGCTCGCTCGGGGCCGTGAAGTCCGAGGCCTCGTCAACGGGTCTGAGCTTGGCATTCTGCAGATGCGGCTTGGTCGGGATGCCATTCAGCTCGATGATGCCGTTGAAGCGGTTTTCCTTGTTGGTGCCAAAGGCCTCGCGGAACGAACCCGCCACGATCTGCATCTTTTCCTTGTTCTGCGAGGAATAGGCCGCGACCATGACGAAGAAGCTCATCAGGAGCGCCATCAGGTCGGCAAAGGTCACGAACCAGCCGTGCCCTCCGTGCCCTCCGCGTTTCTTCTTGGCCATGCTCGGCTCCTGCCTTGAATGCCTGCCTTACGATGATCAGGCGTCGGCGAATTCGGCGCGGTGATGATCGGGCAGATAGGCCAACAGCATTTCCTTGATCAGCGTCGGGCTTTTCGAGTCGCGGATCTGCAGGATGCCGTCGATGATCAGGGTGCGGGAGATTTCCTCCTCCTCGATCTTGACATGCAGCTTGTCGGCGATCGGGGTGGCGATGGCGTTGGCGATGACCGCGCCATAGAGCGTTGCGAGCAGCGCGGTCGCCATGGCGGGACCGAGCTTGGACGGGTCCGACATGTTGGCAAACATTGTGACCATGCCAAGAATGGTGCCGATCATGCCCCAGGCAGGGGCGCAGTCACCGATGGCACGATAGACTTTCGAGCCCTCATCAAGGCGCTGGAGGAAGTTGTCGCGGTCACGCTCCATGGTGTCGCGGATGAAATCCTTGTCGTAACCGTCGGCGATGTAGCGCGCGCCCTGAGCGAGGAACGGGTCGGAAATCTTGGCATTCTCGAGCGCCATCGCACCTTGCTTGCGGACGAGATCGGCAAGGCCGGTGATCTCGGTGATCAGGTCGCGCGGGTGGAAGGCCCGCATCTGGAAGGCGAACTTGAGACCCATCGGGATGCCGTGGATGATGACGGAAAACGGGTAGCGCACCATGGTCGAGGCGATCACGCCGCCGAAGATGATGATGACTGCGTGTTTGTCGTAGAAGGCACCGAAGTTGCCGCCATCGATGATGATGATCGCGCAGATCGTCGCCATGCCGGCGAGGAGACCAAGCCCTGTTGCGATATCCATCGAGAACTCCCACACGCACAAAATGACAGGCGCACTCAGCCCATGTTCATTCTGAACTTCTAACGTCGGGCGCTTGAAGGAAGCGTTAAGGTTGAGACTTTCTTCTGCAATCGCACTCGGCTAGAGATGAATTCATGGCAATGCTGACGATTTATCTTCGTGTCCTCGGACAACTCGGACCTGAGAAGCGCCTTGGCGTTTATCTTGCGCTGGCAAACCTGTTTCTCGCTGTGGCTGCCTTTGCCGAGCCTGTACTGTTCGGCAAGATCATCGATGTGCTGACCAAGACTGCTGGCACGGGCGCAAAGCCGACGTGGACTGACCTGATGCCACTGATGCTGGGTTGGGTCGGCTTCGGGATATTCACGATTCTGGCGGGCGTCTATGTGGCTCTGCATGCCGACCGGCTTGCCCATCGCCGCCGTCTTGCCGTGATGGCCAATTATTTCGAGCACGCACTGACCTTGCCGATTGCCTATCACACCGCCACCCACTCGGGACGGGTGCTCAAGGTCATGCTGGATGGCACGTCAGGCATGTGGGGCCTTTGGCTGTCGTTCTTCCGCGAGCACTGTGCCTCGATCGTGGCGCTGTTCGTGCTCCTGCCCTTCACCATGTGGCTCAACTGGCAGATGGGGCTGCTGCTCGTCATGCTGGTGCTGTTCTTCGGCGCGCTCACCGCCTTCGTGCTGCGCAAGACCGAGAAACTGCAGGGCAGCGTCGAGCGCTACCATTCCGACCTTGCCGAACGGGCCTCGGACGCGCTTGGCAACGTGCCGGTGATCCAGAGTTTCACGCGTATCGAAACAGAGGTGCGCGGACTGCATACAACCATCAAGAGCCTGCTCGATGCGCAAATCCCTGTGCTGTCGTGGTGGGCGCTGGCGACCATCGCAACGCGCGCTTCCGCCACGCTCACCGTGCTGTCGATCTTCTCGCTCGGCACGTATCTTTACATGCA
>JBOFFB010000727.1:0-1882 GCA_051648385.1 Allobosea sp. | reverse complement strand
ACCAACCGGCGCAAGATTTCGGCGGATGAGTTCTTCCAGGGAATGTTCGACACCGCGCTGGATGAGGGTGAGATCATCACAAAGGTTTCTTTCCCGATGCCGGGCAAGTCGGCTTACGCCAAGTTTCCCAACCCAGCCTCGCGCTATGCGCTGGTCGGGGTTTGTGTCGCAAAACGTGGAGCAGAGGTCCGCGTCGCGGTGACAGGTGCTGGCGCATCGGGCGTATTCCGCTGGCCGGAAGCCGAGGCTGCGCTGGCCAAGCGCTTTTCATCGAAATCGCTTGAAGGCATGGCGGCCAAGGCTACAGGGCTCAATGCCGACATCCATGCCGACGCCGAATATCGCGCCCACTTGATTGGCGTGATGGCGCGCCGGGCTGTCGATGCGGCTGTGGGGAAATAATCATTCCCCACCATTGTGGCGTTATTCGTGGGCCGTGCCCGAGAACCCCGATCTCGACATGATGGCCGGGTCAAGCCCGGCCATCACGCTTGTGCTTCAATACATGAACTTTTCTTCGACGATCTTGCCGTCCTTGACGGTGTAGAGGCCGACTTCCTGCATGTGCATGGTTTCGCCAGTCGCCTTGGTCAGTACGTCCATGCTGAAGTGCACGGCGAACTGATTGCCGTTGACGTAGGGGCCAATGGTGACGCTGTTCGATACCTCGTGGTTGTCCTCCCACCACTTGCCCTTGGCTTCAACGGCTGCCGTTCCTTCCACGCGCGCCATCGGGCCGTCCATGGCTTCCAGGCTGACAATGTCGGGTGAATTGAACTTCGCGGCGGCCGCATTGTGGTCGCCTGCCTTGAGCAAGTCGGTGAATGTCTTTGCAACTTCTGCGCTTGTCATCACGTCCTCCGTGTTTATGATTTGTTCTAGTCCGCAACTCTTACAGCATGCCATTTGCCGTTGTCAACTTGGTGACGAGGCGCGCGATTTCCGCCATAAAGACAATCCCATCCCCTTCCTCTTGTCTGTCCGGTTTGATGACCCCCATTCCTGCCTCGATCGATGCCACCGCTGCGCTGCTCAAATCCGGCGGCTATGTTGCTGACCGCGCGCTTGCCACTGTCCTGTTTCTTTCGCTGCGCATGGGCCGGCCGTTGCTGCTCGAAGGGGAGGCGGGCGTCGGCAAGACCGAGATTGCCAAGGTGCTGAGCGCCACGCTTGGCCGCAAGCTCATCCGCCTGCAATGCTACGAAGGGCTGGATGTATCCTCGGCCGTCTACGAGTGGAACTACGCGCAGCAGATGATGGCGATCCGGCTGGCGGAAGCAGGCGGAAACGTCAACCGCGACAGCCTCGAAAGCGAGCTGTTCTCCGAGCGCTATCTCATCCGCCGCCCGCTGTTGCAGGCGCTGGAGCCGCATGAGGGCGGTGCGCCGATCCTCTTGATCGACGAACTTGACCGCACCGACGAGGCCTTCGAAGCCTTCCTGCTCGAAGTCCTGTCAGACGGGCAGATCACGATCCCCGAGCTTGGCACGATCAAGGCCGCCGAGCCGCCGATCGTGATTGTCACATCGAACCGCACCCGCGAAATTCACGACGCGCTGAAGCGCCGCTGCCTGTATCACTGGGTGGATTACCCCGATTCAGAGCGCGAACTGGCGATCCTCAAGGCCAAGGCCCCGCATGCGCCCGCGAAGCTCTCGAAGCAGATCGTCGCCTTCGTGCAGGCTATCCGCAAGGAGGAGCTGTTCAAGGCCCCCGGTGTAGCCGAAACGCTCGATTGGGCGACGGCGCTTGTCGAACTCGACGCCGTGGCGCTCGACCCGGCGCTGGTCTCGGACACAATCGGCGCGCTGCTGAAATACCAGGACGACATCCAGAAGATGCAGGGCAGCGCGGTGAAGAAGCTGCTCGATGAGGTGAAGCG
>JBOFFB010000726.1:0-1772 GCA_051648385.1 Allobosea sp. | reverse complement strand
GTAGCCAGTGCTCACCGGGTACACCCAAAGCCGGCCATTGCCTAGCAGCGGCTGATACCACACCTCGCTGGGCGGACCGCCAGTGGTGGCCTTGACAGCGATGGAGTCCCATTGGTCTTGGGTGCGCAGGTCAACCGGGTAATCTGTACCCGCCGCGTCTGTTGCGGTAACGCTCAAAACCTTGATCGGCCTGAGCCCGACCACAGCGCCAGTCGGGCCGATGGTGTACGAAGCGGCACCCGTGAGCGGCACGCTGTACTGCGCAAGCGCCGGGATCATCAGCCGCATCTGCGACCATTTCCCCATGATGCGATTGAGCGCGCGCAGGCCAATCTGTGCCTCTTCGGCCGGCAGCGATTGCCCGGCCTCGGTCAGATTGGCTTGCGCCATTGCATCGGTGATGAGAGTCAGTGCGGTAGTCATAGCCTTTTCACTGCACCACACGCTGGCGCAGAAAAAAGGCCCCCCGATTGCGCGGGGAGCCGTGGGCGCTAGGGCAGCGCGTTAGGCGTCCGCGTGGATGCGGCAAGCCATTTGCGGGCGGATCGCCTTGTAGCCGTACAGCACATCCAGGCGACACGGGAACTTGTCGTTCACGATGTCGTACTGGCGCACCACACGGATGCTCAAGCCGTCCATCACCTCGCGCGCCGAAAAGTCCACCCCCTGCGGCATCACCAGATCGGCGGTGGCGAAGGTGAAGGCGTCCTTGTGGAACACCATCGACGTGTCCAGGGTCTCGTTCGCGCCCGCACCGACCTTCACCACCGCGCCGGTTGTGGTCGGCGAGGCGGTGACGTTCTGGGTCGCGCCGCTGGTCACGATGGCCGGGCTGATCGCCAGGCTGGTCGCGCTGGTGCCGCTGTTGGCCGTGATGACGAACTGCATCAGGCGGCCCAGGTCGGCCTTGGTCTCGGGATGCACGGCGTTGCAGCCCGCGAACGTCACAACGTCACCGACCAAGAACGTGGTGCTGCCGGTGTTGACCGTGATGGCCGAGCCCGTCTGCGAGGCGCCGTTGACCGCATAGCCGGTCGTCTTGGCGGCGGTGCCGGTCGTGTGCTTGGTGACGTGGGTGTTCTCGTAGTGATCGAAACCACCCGTGCGGCCGACGATGCCTTCGCGGTATTGCTTGGCGATCTGGGCCGAGTCGTTGAACAGGCCCTTGAGATCGACGTTCAGCTTGCGCGCGTGAAGCGGCGACCACGTTGCGCAGCGGTTGCCGTCCATCGGCGCCAGTTCCTCGTTCAGGCGCTGCCGGCCCTGCATCACGTAGTCGTAGGCCAGCGCCGCAGCGTCGCCATCGACCATGTTGTTGACCGACTTGTACATGCTGTAGGCATCGGCTTCCATCGCAGCGGCCAGCACGGAAACGGCCGGCTCAAGGATGCGCGTCGAGAAGTCTTCTAGCGACAGCGTGAGGTCGGCGCTGGTGAAGTTCAGGTCAACGCCCTTCTGTGTGGCGACTTGCAGGGTCGTGCTGGTCTCGGTCGTGTCCTGCGCCGAAAGAGTTGCGCCAGTTCGCACCGTGTACTGGTTCGGCAGGCGGATCTTCAGGCTGTCGCCGATCTTGGCGCCGCTCTTGGCAAACGATTCGTCGTACTGGCGGTTGATGTTGCCGATGAAGTTCAGCTTCTGATGCAGGATCGTCAGCGCGCCGCGCGTGACGGCGGTAGGGGTCAGGATGGTATTTGGCATGATGCTCTTTCAAGTGGTTTTCAGACGCCGCGCCGTTGTTTGTTGAAGCGCTTCGCCCATTCGTTGATGTCGAG
>JBOFFB010000725.1:0-9374 GCA_051648385.1 Allobosea sp. | reverse complement strand
GTCTTGCCAGAGCGCGACAGCCCGGTCACGCCAAGCCGCAAGGTGGGATTGGCCACGCCGATGAGCGCATCGCCAAGCGACAGCACCGTGTGTCGCACACTGTCGAGCCATCCCGTCGACACCGTGCTCATTCGTCTGGACCGTGCCCCAGCGAGGCGGGTGTCACGAACCTGTCGAGCCGGGCGGAACGCTCGGACATGTCGCTCCAGTGCCCGATTTCAAAATCGAGCACGCACAACCCAGCCGTTGGATACTTCTTCTGCATGCGCTGTGCAGCAAACCTGTCGCCATAGCCGATCATGGCGCTTGCAAGCTCTTCGGAACCCGGATTGTGCCCGACCAGAAGAAGCGTGCGCACCGTGTCGGGCGCGGCCTTGATGACCTCGACGAGGCTCTCGTACGGAGCTTCATAAATGCGCTTTTCGAAGCGATGGTGCACATCTTCGCCAAGCTCCGGATGCAGCAGATTCCATGTCTCAACCGTCCGGCGCGCCGACGAGATAATGGCAAGATCGGGGATCAAGCCCTCCTGCTTCAGATAATGCCCCATCATGGGGGCGGCCAGCTTGCCGCGGGCTGCAAGTGGGCGGTCAAAATCCGAAAAGCCGGACGGCCAGTCGGACTTGGCATGGCGCAGGATCAAAAGGCGGCGCATGAATGTGACAGTCGCGCTCATGTTCGGGTGACGGAGATTCGGTCTACATAGTCACGGCGGGCGCGGCTTGCCAATGGTGCCCCGCTTGCCACACTCGCGCTTCTCCGCCACATAGGCATAATGTCAACACCCTTCACATCTGATCTTGCCGCGCGCAAAGGCTACCATCACGGCAACCTGCGTGATGCGCTGGTCGAAGCGGCGCGGCAGCTTCTGGCCGAGCGCGGCGCGCAAGGCTTCACGCTGGTCGATGCCGCCCGCCGGGCAGGCGTCAGTCCCGCCGCTCCCTATCGCCATTTCCGCGACAAGGATGCGCTTCTGGCCGAAGTGGCGCTTGGCGGCTTCAGGAACTTTGCCGCCCGTCAGGAGGGCGCACTTGCCGGTCACTCGGACCCGATTGCGGCGTTCCGTGCCATGGGCCTCGCCTATCTCGCCTTCGCGCAGGAAGAACCCGGTGCTTACGCTGCCATGTTCATGGGCCAGCATTCCGGCCGGGCACCCGAAGGCATGGCTGGTAGCGGCTTCGAAGCGCTCGTCAAGGCGCTGCGCTCGCTGATCGGCGACCCGCCGCCTTACGGAGTTGATCCGCTCAAACTCGCCTGCCAGGTCTGGGCACTGTCGCACGGCGTAGCGATGCTTTCGGCCAGTGGTCAGTTGCAGAACGGATTTGGAGTCAACCCACAGGAGCTGCTTCTTGAAGGAGTGGAGCGGCTGGTCAGGGGAGCTCTCGCATTCGCCGAGATTGGGCACTGAGTCAGCCACCCGACTTCCGACATTAAATTTCGGCAACCTGATGCACGGTCACTTGAAAACCGCCTGTCCCTGCTTTATGTGAATGTAAGTCACATTAACATAGGAGAGTGACGTGCGATCTTGCAGTCAAAATGAGGGCCGACAGAACATGAGCCGCGACGAGTACCGGGCGTGGAAGGACGAACGCAAGGCTGAGTGGCGCGCACGAAAGGCGCAATGGCGCGAAAATGGCTGGCGGCCTGGGCATGGTTGGTCACCGTTCAACATCGCTGCGATGGTGATCGGCTTCATCATTTTCTGGCCTGTCGGGCTGGCCATCCTCGGCTGGAACATCTGGTCATCGCGCCACAGGCGCAGCGAATTCGCATTTGCCGGCATGAACGCAATGCCAAACTGGACGGCAGCCCCCTGGTCGCAGACCAGCCGAGACCTGTCGCGCAACAGCGGCAACGCCGTATTCGAGGACTACAAGAAAGCCACGCTGGAGCGCCTTGAAGAAGAGCGCCGCAAGCTTGCCGCCGAGCAGGAAGCCTTCGCCTCCTTCCTCGACGACCTCAAGCGCGCCAAGGACCGCACCGAATTCGAGCACTTCATGCATGAGCGTGAGGCGGCGAGAGAAGCGGCAAGGGAAGCTGCACGTGAGGCAGGGCGGCAACCCGGCGATGCCGCGAGACCGCCCAAGGCTCCCGACGCCAACTGAGGCCTGCCCCACTGACCCTGATTAGCCCGCCATGACACCGTGGCGGGCTTTTCCATGTCTCGATGGTCTTGTTGATCAGCGCGTGCGCCGTCCCCGCACCAGCATGAAAAGCACGCCGAAAAGAGCCGCATTGGCCACCATGATGGCCCAGGTCATCGGATCATGGGGAAGCATGTTCGTCTTTCGATCTGTCCGGATGCCGACAGCATCTCATCCTTCAGGATATGTTTTCTACACTGGCGTCATGCAACGACGCCCTTTCTGCGTAGGTCCAAAGTGCAATCTGCAGCGTCACACCTGTGTCACAGGCCTGCATCGCAAGGGTTGGCTTTCTCGATCCGGACCCGATAAGAGGTCGACAGCGAATACAACCCTGTTACCGAGATCCGTGCCATGTCTGACGAAGCCACCGCCGCAACTCCTGCCGCAACACCAGCCTTGCCCGACCGCCTTTCGGTCAATCCGCGCAGCGAGTTCTACAACCCCGACGCGCTGCAGCACGATGTCGGCATCCGCTTCAAGGGCACCGAGCGCTTCGATGTCGAGGAATACTGCATCTCGGAAGCCTGGGTCCGCGTCGCCGCCGGCAAATCGAAGGACCGCTTCGGCAATCCGCTGACGATCAAGCTGAGCGGCGAGGTCGAGGCCTGGTATAAGAGGTAACGGGGCCTAGTCAGTCACCGCCGCCTCCACCTCCCCCGCCATCGCTCCCACCGTTACCGCTGTCTCCGCCGCCAAAGAAGTATGGCCCGCCGTCGCCACCACCCTTGTCTTTCTTTTTGGTACCAGTCTCGTCAGCGCCATCGTTCTCTGGAGACTTTGAGAGGGCCAGGGCCATCATCAGGGTGAACCCCAGCACCACGAAAAGCGCGATGATCAGCAGCCAGATCAAGCGCTATCTCCCCTCGCGCCGGACCATGAAGGCCAGCTTTTCGAACAAACTCACATCCTGCTCGTTCTTGAGCAGCGCGCCATGCAGCGGCGGGATCAGCTTGCGCGGATCGCGTTCACGCAACACTTCAGGGCCGACATCTTCGGACACAAGCAGCTTCAGCCAGTCGAGCAATTCGGAGGTTGATGGCTTTTTCTTCAGGCCGGGCACCTCGCGCACCTCGAAGAACAGCTTCAGCGCCTCCTCGGTAAGCCGCTTCTTGATGCCGGGAAAATGCACGTCGATGATGGACTGCATCGTCTCGGCATCGGGAAACCGGATGTAGTGGAAGAAGCAGCGGCGCAGGAACGCGTCGGGCAGTTCCTTTTCGTTGTTGGACGTGACAATCACCACCGGCCTGCGCACAGCTTTGATGGTTTCACCGGTCTCGTAGACATGGAATTCCATGCGGTCGAGTTCGAGCAGCAGGTCGTTCGGGAACTCGATATCGGCCTTGTCGATCTCGTCGATGAGCAGCACGGGGCGCTCGGGCGCAGTGAACGCCTCCCAGAGCTTGCCGCGCTTGATGTAGTTGGCGATGTCCGAAACACGCGCATCGCCAAGCTGGCTGTCACGCAAGCGGCTGACGGCATCATATTCATAGAGCCCCTGCTGCGCCTTGGTGGTGGATTTGACATGCCAGGTGATCAGCGGGGCTTTCAGCGCCTTGGCGACTTCCTCGGCCAACACGGTCTTGCCGGTGCCCGGCTCGCCTTTCACCAATAGCGGCCGTTCCAGTGTGATCGCCGCATTGACGGCAATCTTCAGGTCATCGGTGGCGATGTAGTCGGCGGTGCCGGAAAAGCGCATGGGGTGTCCTTCATGGGTGCACGATGTCTATGTCGACGACATCAAGATCGCAAGAACACCCGGTAACCCGTCATTGCGAGCGCAGCGAAGCAATCCAGAATCGCAGCGCTCGCAGACTGGATTGCTTCGCTGCGTTCGAAAAGACGCGCGATTTCGCAACACTGGGATTTGCACAGCGACCACCGAAGCCAATTCCGATACACTCTCCCCAACCCCGGAGAATCCCCATGTCCAAAGCCCGCTATTCCAAGGACCGCATCGGCAATCACCTGCTGCACCCTGAAACCATGATGCTGGGTTATGGCTATGATCCGCTGTTGTCGGAGGGCGCGGTCAAGCCGCCGGTCTTCCTGACCTCGACCTTCGTGTTCAAGTCGGCAGAGGATGGCGAGGAATTCTTCCATGTGGTTGCAGGCCGCAAGTCCGCCCCCAAGGGCGAAGCAGCGGGGCTGGTTTATTCGCGCTTCAACCACCCCAATTCCGAGATCGTCGAAGACCGCCTCGCCATCTACGAGCAGGCCGAAGCGGCGCTGCTGTTCGCATCGGGCATGGCGGCAATCGCGACCACGATCATGGCCTACGCCAGACCGAATGACGTGATCCTTCATTCGCAACCGCTCTACGGCGGCACCGAGACACTTGTGACGAAGACGCTGATCAATTTCGGCATGGCCGGTGTCGGCTTTGCCGATGGCTTGTCACCCAAGGCCGTGCGCGCAGCGGCGAAGGAGGCGCTGGCCCTGGCCAAGAAGCGCAAGGGCCGTGTCTCGGTCATCATGATCGAAACTCCGTCCAACCCCTTGAACACGCTGGTGGATGTGGCGCTAATTCGCGCAGTTTCCGAAGAACTTGAATCAAAACAGGACGGCATGCGCCCGGTCATCATCTGCGACAACACGCTGCTCGGGCCGGTGTTCCAGACCCCGCTGAAGCAGGGGGCTGACGTCTCGGTCTACTCGCTGACAAAGTATGTCGGCGGTCATTCAGACCTGATCGCCGGCTCGGCTCTTGGTTCGGCCGAGATGATCAAGCCGATCAAGGCGCTGCGCTCTGCCATCGGCACGCAGCTTGATCCGCATTCGTGCTGGATGATCGGCCGTTCGCTGGAAACGCTCGGCTTGCGCATGAACCGCGCGGCGGAAAACGCCAGGACCATGGCCGATTTCCTGCGTGCCCACCCGGTCATCGACAAGGTGCATGATCTGACTGCCCTGCCCCGCGGCTCGGCAGCGGCGCGCGTTCACAAGGCGCAGGCCACAGGGCCGGGCTCGACCTTCTCGTTCGATGTGAAGGGCGGCAAGGCGGCAGCCTTCAAGGTGCTCAACAGCCTGACGATCTTCAAGCTCGCGGTCAGCCTCGGCGGCACCGAATCGCTGATGTGCCACCCGGCCACCACGACCCATTCGGGCGTGCCCAAGGATGTGCGCGACCGCATTGGCGTGTCCGATGCAACCATCCGCGTCTCCATCGGCATCGAGAACATCGACGACCTGCTTGCTGACATGACACAGGCACTGAGCGGAGTTTGAGTGCGCGCACCCGTCATGGTCGGGCGAAGACCCGACCATCCCATGGGGTTCTCGGGTCTTCGCCCGAGAATGACGCGGCAATCTCCCTACCCATCCCCCCAGAATCATCTAGGCTCCCATAATGGCCGGCGCGGTTGATCCTTCATCCTACAAGGAAGTCCTGCTTGTGCTCGGCACGGCAGCGGTTGTCGTCCCGGCCTTCCACCGGCTGAAGATCAGCCCGATTTTCGGCTTCATGCTGATGGGCGCTCTGCTTGCGCCCGATGGGCTCGCGCAACTGGCAGATACGTTCCCATGGATCAGCTACATCACCATCAGCGAGCGCGAGCAGTTCGAGCATGTGGCGGAGCTTGGCATTGTCTTCCTGCTGTTCATGATCGGGCTTGAGCTGTCCTTCGAGCGGCTCAAGACCATGCGCAGGCTCGTGTTCGGCATGGGAGCGACCAAACTTGTACTGGCCAACATCGCGATTGGCGCAGGCTTGCTTGCCCTTGGCCGCTCGCCAACCGAGGCGCTGGTGGTCGGAGGCTGCCTTGGCTTGTCGTCGACAGCGCTCGTGGTCCAGGTCCTCGCCGAGCAGAAACGGCTTGGCACGATCACTGGCCGCTCGTCGTTCGCCATCCTCCTGTTCGAGGATATCGCAGTGGTGCCGCTCCTGGTCTTTGTCAGCGTGCTGGGAGCAGCGTCTGGCAGCAGCCTGATGGGCAGCCTTTCGCTTGCAACGCTGAAAGCACTTGCCGCGATTGCCGGCATCTTCCTCGCGGGCCGTTATCTGCTGCGCCCGGTCTTCCGGCGGGTGGCCGCTACGCGCAGCCCCGAACTGTTCATGGCCGCCTGCTTGCTGGTCATTTTCGGCACCAGCCTGATCACCGCCGTGAGCGGGCTTTCCATGGCGCTGGGTGCATTCCTTGCCGGCTTGATCCTTGCCGAAACCGAATATCGCCGCGAGATCGAGGTCACGATCGAGCCATTCAAGGGCCTGCTGCTTGGCGTTTTCTTCTTCGCGGTCGGCATGTCGCTCGATGTCAGCAAGATCATCGCCCAACCTTTCGCCATCATCGGCGCTGTACTGGCCTTGCTGGTGATCAAAGCTGCCGTGACCTATCCGGTGATGCGCGCCTTCCGCATCAGCCGCCCGGCCGCCCTCGAAGGGGCGGCGCTGCTGTCGCCCGCTGGCGAGTTTGCCTTTGTGGTGCTTGGCCTCGCCGTCAGCCTCAATGTGATTGCCGCTGATCTTGGCGGCTTTGCGCTGACCGTCGCGTCTCTCTCGCTGGCCATCCTGCCACTCGTCGCGGTCGCTGGCCGCCGCCTGGCGAAGCGCATCACGCCGAAGGCTTTGCTGCCGGAAGAGGCGCTGGTGCAGCCCGACGGCCACGGTGCTGCCAAGGTCATCGTTGTCGGCTTTGGCCGTGTCGGCCAGCTCGTCGCCTCTATGTTGGACGAGAACAAGGTGCCCTATCTCGCGATCGACACCGATCCTGCCTCGGTCGCGAGCGGGCGGCGCGCTGGCAAGCCTGTCTATTATGGCGACGCATCACGGCCCGAGTTCCTCGAGCGTTGCGGCATCGACAAGGCCAGCGCCGTGGTCGTGACGATGGACCACCGCGGATCGGTCGAAAAGGTCTCGACCGTGGTGCGTGGCCTGCACAGCGATCTCGTCATCGTCGCCCGCGCCAAGGACCGAGCCCATGCCCGCCTGCTCTACGAGCGAGGCGTTACCGAGGCCGTGCCCGAGGCCTTCGAAGCCAGCCTGCACCTGGCCGAAGCCACACTGATCAGCGCTGGCGTGCCACTCGGCCTCGCCATAGCTTCGGTGCACGAGCGCCGCGACCAGTTCCGGGCCGAGTTCCAGACCATTGACCGAGGCGAGGCGCGCACCAGCGTGGCACGCATCAGGGCGCGGCGGGGCGCAAGCTCCAGCACAACAGGCTGATGATGCTCGCACTTGCGATCCTGCCGAGCTTTGTGCTGGCGGCCACTCTGGTCGAGCTGACACCGGGCCCCAACATGGCCTATCTCGCCCATGTGGCGCTGACCCAGGGTCGGAACTCCGGCCTTGCTGCCGTCGCAGGCGTGGCTCTTGGGCTCAGCATCATCGGCATTCTTGCGGCGCTTGGCGTCGGCGCGCTGATCGATGGCAGCCCGTTGGCATACCAGGCCTTGCGCTGGCTCGGCGCGGCATACCTCGTCTGGCTGGCATGGGACGCCTGGAAGCAGTCGGGCGTCGATGAAACGATTGATGAGCACAGCTTGTCAGGTTTGGCAGCGCTGTTCCGGCGCGGCCTGATCACGAACCTGCTGAACCCCAAAGCCGCAGTATTCTATGTCGCCATGCTGCCGCAGTTCGTCCGCCCCGAACTTGGCGAGGCCACTGCCCAACTCGCCATGCTCACCGCCACCTACGTGTTCGTGGCGACGGTCATCCATCTCGGCATTGTGCTGATGGCCGATCAGGTCCGCGCGGCGCTGGCCAGGACAGGCACGATGCGCCTTATCCGGCAAGGACTGGCATTGTCTCTGGTGGCGGTGGCCATCTGGTTCCTGGTCAGCACCGCGCGCTAAGCTTTGAGCACAAAAGTGGTTGCCGGTTCTGTGAATACGCGATGCTCTATCGCATTATTGTCGATCATCTGTCGGCACAAACCATCGTCACGGCCCTGACACACCGACGACTGATCAAGCGACGATAAAGTGAAAGCAGGCCCGCATGTTGAACCTCGCCGGAAAGACCGCGCTCGTCGTCGGTATCGCCAATGATCAGTCGATTGCCACGGGCTGCGCTCTAGCGTTCCGTAAAGCGGGAGCACGCGTGGCTGTCACCTATCTCAACGCCAAGGCAGAGGCGCATGTGCGGCCCGTTGCCGATGCGCTCGAGGCAGAGTTGTTTCTGCCCCTCGACGTGACGAAACCCGGTGAGATGGAAGCAGTCTTTTCTGCCGTGGGTGCCCATTTTGGCAAGCTCGACATCCTCGTCCATTCCATCGCCTTCTGTCCGAAGGAGGATCTTCACGGGCGCGTCGTCGATTGCTCGCAGGATGGCTTCCTCGCGGCCATGGATGTCTCGGTCCATTCCTTCATCCGCATGGTCCGCTTGGCCGAACCCCTGATGACCGGCGGTGGCACCTGCCTGTGCATGAGCTATCTTGGCGCACAGCGGGTGGTGTCGACCTACAACATCATGGGTCCGGTCAAGGCTGCTCTCGAGGCGGTCACACGCGAGATGGCGTCCGAGCTTGGCAAGAAGGGCATCCGAGTGCACGCGCTGTCGCCCGGGCCGGTCAAGACGCGCGCGGCTTCAGGCATCGATCACTTCGACGCATTGCTGGATGAAGCAGCAGCCAAAGCACCGACCGGGCACCTTGTCAGCATAGACGATGTCGGCGCTTATGCGGCCTTCCTCGCCTCGGATGCGGCTGCAAATGTTACGGGTACAGTGCCGATCATCGATGGCGGCGCGCACATCATGGGCTGAGGTGACAGACGGCACGCTCCCGCATAGACTTCGGTCATGTTCCTCAACCTTTTCACCGAACTGCGCGCAGCGAAAGTGCCGGTCACACTGCGCGAGTTCCTCACGCTGCTCGAAGGCGTTGAGGCCCATATCGCGGAGTACCGTGTCACCGATTTCTATCATCTCGCCCGCACCTGCCTGGTCAAGGACGAGCGCCACCTCGACCGTTTCGACCTGGTCTTCGCCCACGTCTTCAAAGGCATGGAGATGTTGTCGGATTCTCTTTCTGCGGCTGAAATTCCTGCTGAATGGCTGCGCAAGCTGGCCGAAAAATACCTCACCGACGCAGAGAAGGCCCAGATCGAGGCACTTGGCTGGGACAAGCTGTTCGAAACCTTGAAGCAGCGCCTTGACGAGCAGAAAGGCCGCCATCAGGGCGGCTCCAAATGGATCGGCACCGCCGGCACCTCGCCCTATGGCGCTTACGGCTACAATCCCGAAGGCGTCCGCATCGGCCAGGACGGCAACCGCAATTTCCGCGCGGT
>JBOFFB010000724.1:0-1561 GCA_051648385.1 Allobosea sp. | reverse complement strand
ACGTCGGGGAACAGGTAGCCCAGCGTGATGCCCTCGCCTTCCCAGCGCGCGAGCATGGCGTCCAGGCGGCGCAGCGCGGTCTGCTTTTCTTCGGCCGTCAGGTCGAATTCCCAGCCGTGCAGGCCAAGCTCGGAGAACGCTTCTCCGACGATCTGGGCCTTCGTCCAGCTCATGCGACAAGCTCCAGGGTGTCGATACCGTTGCCGCAGCCGCAGTCGAATGCGCAGGCAACCTCAGCCGCTTCGCGCGCCGTCTTGCCAAGATGCAGCGCCGCCATTGCGTAATCTCGGCCGGAGCCAATGGCGCCGGTCTTGTCCTCCCATCGAATCGGGTGCGGCGTCCGCTCGTAGATCAGGATGGAGCCATCGGGCTCGACGACCATCACGGTCTGCCAGTCGTCCTTGTCCTTCTGAGTCGCGGGGAACGTGGCCGGATCGCGCCCGTTGCGGACCCACTCGATCACGTTGGCGATGAAGGATGACTCACCAGAGCCGCCGACAAGCAGCGGTCCCACGCGATGAATCTTGGTGACAGTGCGAGCCATCCCCCCCACGCACGCGCGCTTGTCTGCGGCCAAAGTGCGGCCATCAAACGCGATGACCGTCATGCCGCCGCCTTGCGGTTGTGCGGGCGCTTCGTGCGCGCGGGCTCTGCGGTAGCAGATGGATCGGTTGCAGGCGCCTGCATTTCGCTTGCATCCTTGGCCGCGTACTGACCGAGGAACCAGCCATCGGCCAGCGCCGCGGACAGCTCGTCGTGATCGGCCACGATGCGCGTGCTGTACGCGCCAGATTCCAGCAGCACATTGCCGCCGGCCCGATACAGCATGCGCGGAGTCTCAAGGTTCTGCATCATGGCCCCGTAAAAAGACCCCGGCACTCAGGCCGGGGTGAACTCGCTTTGCAGCGAGGGGAGAGCACCTTTGGAGATCAGGTCTGGTTGGCGACGATGACGCCGACCTTCTCGGGGTCGAGCACCGTGGCCGCGTACAGCGTGGTGTGGCGGATGAAGACCTTGCCGGTCTGCGCGTTGATCTGCGCAACCATCACGATGGGCACACCCTGCTTCGTGGTGGCGGTCTTCACCTCGGCGCCAGTGCCGGACGGGAAGACCAGGCGGCCATAGTCCAGCGTCACCGCGCCCTGCGACCAGAAGACGTTCGCCGGCCTCGTGGCGTTGTTCAGGAACGTGATGGCAGCACCGGCAGCAGCTTGCGCCGTGCAGCTCTGGTACGGGCCGCTGATGATGATCTTCGGAGAGATCACGATGTTTGCCGTGCCCTGGCCGCTGATGATGCGGAAGGTCTGCAGCTGGCCCGTGTCCGTCCTCGAGATCATGTGCACCGCGTTGACGCCAGCGATGGTGAACGCAGCGCCGGCCACCGTGTTGGCGATGTTGGCGCCCGCCACCACCAGCGCGCCGTAGCGGTTGTCTGTAGGCAGATCGCCGGTCATCGCCGTGACGGTGTGCGACGTGTTGGCGTTCACCGTGGTGCCGGTGACGGTGCCGTTCGTCGTGACGTTGGCGATCTGGTCGGTGCGGAACGTCGAGAACGTGGCGA
>JBOFFB010000723.1:0-2810 GCA_051648385.1 Allobosea sp. | reverse complement strand
AGGTCTATGAGGATGGCGGCTTCACGCCGACCATTTCGGAGTTGCCAGATTTTCTGCCGCTTTTTCTGGAGTTTGCCGCGATCCAGCCCCCTGAAGCCGCGCTCGAACTGATCGGCCAGCCGGGCCATGTCTTTGCGGCGCTGTCGGAGCGACTTGGCAAGCGCAACTCGCCTTATCAGGCCGTATTCACCGCGCTGGTCGCGCTGTCGAAAGCGAGGCTCGATGAAGCCGCGCTCGCGGCGCTGCGAGCCGAGCCGGACCCCGAGCCTGACGATCTCGAGGCGCTCGACGCCGCCTGGGCCGAGGAAGAGGTCAGCTTCGGCCCCGGCGCGGCAGCGGACGACTGCGGGATCGACTCGCTGGGTGCAAAACTGCGGCAGGCCCGCCGCCCCGCCCCCGGCCTTGAACCCATTCCCGGCGCAGGGCCACGCACCATCCACACCCATTCAGCCACCACTCCGAGGGGAGCCTGAGCCATGCGCGATGCGATCTTTCACATCTTGTTTGTCTGGTATCCGTATGTCTGCCTTTCGGCCTTCATCTTCGGCAGCATCATTCGCTATGACCGCGAACAGTACACCTGGAAGGCCTCGTCCAGCCAGCTCTTGCGCAAGGGGCAGCTCAGGCTTGGCTCGAACCTCTTCCACTTCGGCATCCTGTTCCTGCTGCTGGGCCACACGGTCGGGCTGCTCACGCCGAAAGCCGTCTATTCGATCTTCATGTCGCCCCAGACCAAGCAACTTATCGCCATCGTGGCGGGCGGCATTGCCGGTATCGTCTGCTTCGTCGGGCTCACGCTGCTGCTGCACCGTCGCCTGACGGACGCCCGCATCCGGCAGACCTCGACCTACATGGACTTAGGCGTGCTGATCATCCTGTGGGTGCAGCTTTGCCTCGGGCTCATCACCCTGCCGTTCTCGTTGGCGCACACCGATGGTTCGGTGATGATCATCTTGTCGCATTGGGCGCAAGGCATCCTGACCGTGCAGCCGGTCGACGCGAGAACCCTGCAGGGGCTCGACTGGCCCTACCTCGTTCACTTGGTCATGGGCATGACGATCTTCCTGATCTTCCCGTTCTCGCGGCTGGTCCACATCTGGTCCGCCCCGGTCTGGTACCTCGGGCGCAAGGGCTATCAGGTGGTGCGCACCCGCTCCACGCTCGATGGCTCACGCGCACCGCGTCCAACGCAAGCAGCGGAGTGATGACCATGAGCGACGCAACTCAAGAGGTCGGCTGCACGGTCAAGCCCGTGATGGCCGTCAAATCCAAGACCATCAGCGTCAACGGCGTCACAATCTCCCGCGCTGCGATTTCGCAGGAGACCCAAAACCATCCTGCCAGCAAGCCGATCGAGGCGTGGCAGGGCGCGGTGCGGGCACTGGTGGTGCGCGAGTTGCTGCTGCAGGAAGCGCGGCGCATCAACCTCGAGCCCGAGCCGCACAGCGACCAGGACGGTCGCCGCGAAACCAATGACGAAGCGCTGGTGCGCGGCCTCGTCGACAGCGAGGTGGTGACCCCGCAAGCTGACGAGGCGAATTGCCGACGGTATTATGAGCAGAACCGGCGGCGTTTCACTTCGCCGACATTGTACGAGGTCTCGCACATCCTGCTGCCGCATGATGCCCACGAGGTCGACGTGCTGGCGACAGCGATCCTGACCGCGCTGCGGGATGATCCCAAGGCATTTACAGCCATGGCCATGCTGAATTCGGTCTGTCCGTCGAAGAATACCGACGGCAACCTTGGCCAGATCGGGCCGGGCCAGACTGTCCCGGAATTCGAGGCAGCGCTTGCCAGCCTGCCCGTGGGTACGGTCGCGCCCGAGCCGGTCAAGACGCGTTTCGGCTTGCACATCGTCAAGGTCGAACACCGGATCGAGGGACGCGAACTGCCGTTCGAGATGGTGCAGGAGCGCATAGCGACATGGCTGGACGAGAAAGTCCGGCGCACGGCCATCCAGCAATACATCTCGATCCTGGCCGGCAAGGCTTCCATCGTCGGTTTCGAGATCAACGCCAGCCCCTCACCACTCGTTCAATAGGAGAGCGCCATGCATCTCGGCACATTGTTGAACCATCTCGAAGTTGATGCCAATGCCGGTGCAGCCCTGCTGGCGCTGGGCGACATCACTCTGTTTGCCCGCGTCGAAGCCATGGGTGCCGAACATGACGAGGAGCCCGGCGAGTATGTCGCGAACGGTGCCCGCCGCTTCGCCGCGCGCGCCAGTGACGAGGACTGGCTCGGTCTGATGAACGCCATCGAGCGGGCCGACGATCCGGGCCGCGCCGTGCTGGAAAAGATCGTGATCTGGTCACTCGACAAGGACACGGCAACCGACAAGGGGCTGCATGAAGGCTGTTCTTGTGGAGGTGGCGGCGGGTGCCATGATCCTGCGCAATGACCGACCGTGAGCCAGATCAACATGCAACGATCGGCTCCGGTCAGCCCATTGTGGAGGCCATTCCGTTCTCGCTGATCGACAGGCCGCTTGACTACATCTTCGCCGATCATTTCAGGAAGCGCAGCATCTGCGTCGCCCTCAAACGTTTCGCAAGCGAGGGCCTCGTCGCACGTGGCGAAGCCGACATGGTGGTGGCGTTCCTCGATCAGGATTTGCCGCTGCATCACGAGGACGAGGACCAGGATCTGTTTCCCATCGTAAGGCGGCGGGCCTTGCCCGAAGACAACCTCGGCACTGTGCTGGCCCGTTTGTCTGAAGACCACCGCCTGTCGGATGTTATGGTTCATGCCATCGTCGACGTGCTCGGTGCAACGCCCGCTGATAATCCTGTGAAGCTTGGTCGGCA
>JBOFFB010000722.1:0-6062 GCA_051648385.1 Allobosea sp. | reverse complement strand
CGGGAGAAGGTGCCCGAAGGGTGGAAGAGGGGTCGCAGGGTCTTGCCGGATAGCCATACCGACCCCTCTTCCGGGCGTCGCCCACCTTCTCCCGCAAGGGGAGAAGGATCAAACGCCACCCATTGTGGAACATAGTGGCGTCAAGCGATTGCCCTGCAATCCAGAGGCTTTGCCTTGCAAAGGCCGTCATCACGGTTGATCCTTGAAAAATCGATTCGGCAGCGCTCCGCCAGAGAGCACGCCGCACAGGGACGACACTTTGAAGCATCGTGCGTATCAGGAACGTTGACAAACACGTTCCGGCTGGAGGGTCGTTGCAAATGAGGTTGCCAATTCGTTTCGGTGTCACAGCCATGCTGTGCGTCACTCTCATGTTTCTGGTGTTGATCCCGCCGTCGGCCCATGCTCAGCAAGCCGAAGGAAACACTTTCAGGCCAACCGAACTGGTTGGCTCTGGGCACAAGTTCTTCGGAAATGTGTCGCGCGGGCTGGCTCTTGCCATCGAGGAAGCGGTTCGCCGCTGGGGTGAACCGAATGGTTATGTCCTCGGGCAGGAAGGTTCCGGTGCGTTCGTCGCGGGCCTGCGCTACGGCGAGGGCACGCTTTACACGCGCAATGCCGGTGACCGACGGGTGTTCTGGCAGGGGCCGTCCCTGGGCTTCGACTTCGGCGGCGATGGCGCGCGCACCATGATGCTGGTCTACAACATGCCGCGCACGGACACGATCTTCCAGCGCTTTGGCGGAGTCGACGGTTCTGTCTACTTCATCGCAGGCTTTGGATTTACCGCATTGACGGCTGGTGACGGTGTCACTGTCGTGCCGATCAGGAGCGGTGTCGGCGCACGCCTCGGGGTCAATATAGGTTATCTGAAATTCACGCCGCAATCGACATGGAACCCGTTCTGATCTTTCGGGTGTGCCTTCATCGGCTCTGCTAACCTTTGTCGAGGCTGGCTATTGTGCCGTTCGCGTGGCATGGCTATTTCCGCGTGAGCGCCGCTGGAGAGCTGTCTCTTGATTGAAGCTGTGATGTTGGCCGCGCTGGGCTTTTTGGTCGCGACCGTGCTTTGGCTGATGTTGCTGCCTGCCATCGGCAACCGTGCGGACCGGCTTGCGCGCCGTCGCGCCGAACTGTCCTTTCCAATCTCGGTCGACGAGATTTCTGCGGAACGTGATCATATGCGGGCAGAGTTTGCCGTGCGGCAACGCGAGATCGAGCGCCGCTCCGAGGATCACCAGGCGGCGCGCAGTGCGGCGCTGGGGACGGTCGGCGGGCTCGACATGCAGATTTCCGAGCTCAAAACCACCGTTGGCGTGCGCGAACTCAATATTGTCAATCTTGAAACCAATCTTGCCAGCACGCGCGCTGACCTGACTGAGACACAGAGTCGGCTGGCGGTCGAGGAAGCAGGTCATGCCGCGACACGCGATGACCTGGCGCGGCGCATCCAGACGCTGACCGAGCGCGACACCGAGATCGCCGGCTTGAGGGTGGAGCGTGCTGACTTGACCGCAACGCTTGCCGCGCGCGTGCGGGATCTTGCCGACGCCAACAATCTGGGAGAACGGCTTGCGGCTGAACTGCAGCAGACCAGCTTGGTTCTTGTGACCTTGCAAGGCGAACATGCAACATTACAGGCCGAGGCGGGGCGGCTGACAACTGCACTTGGCGAGAGCGAGGCGCTTGCTAGTGCATACGCGGCGCGGATCGAAGCGCTGGAGGCCCGTCTGGGCACCATCGAGACACGGTTTGCCACAGAACAGGCCGGGCACGCGACCACCCGTGCGGCTTTCGACCAGCGCGGCACTGAGCTTGGGGCTCTGATTGCCGAGCGCGACAGTCTGGCCCAACGTCTCAGGGCAAGCGACGATGCGGGCGCACGGCTCGAACAGGCGCTCAAGGATACGCGCAGTGCCAAGTCCACCAGCGACGCAAATCATGCCGCCTCACGCAAGGAGGTGGACAAGATCAACGCGCTGTTGCGCAAGGCGAGCGAGGAGAAGGCGCGTGTTGACGTCGAGGCCGCGAGTGTCCGCCGCGAGCGCGACGCACGGATTGCCTCGCTGACCGTCGATCTTGCGACTGCACAGGAAGTTGCGTCCTCAACACGGGGAGAGCGCAGCGCTCTGAAGCAGGAACTCACCCAACTCCGGCGCGACGCGGAGCGGGCGACACTTCGGCTCGATGCCGAGAATGCCCAGTTGCGCACCGAAATCCTCAAAGTTGCCGACCAGTTCCTGCAGATGCGTGGAAGCCGTGTTGCTCCTGCAGTGGAACAGGACGCGGCTTCGCCCGCGAGTGTTCTGGCGCAGCAAATACCGCCGGCTTCCGTTGCCAAGCCGGAGCCAAACCTGAGCGCGAACACGCCAGAGCCTGCGGCCGTAACGGGGCGTCGCAGGGCAACGCCAAAATCCATGAGCCCCCCGGTGCCGGATCGCGCTGCCGAGTGAGCGCTGCCTGGTAGGATTGATGTCTCAGCGCCCGACCAGTATCTGGGCGATCGCGTGCAACCCGGTTTCGACGCCGTTGATCAATCCACGCGGCACGCGGCGCGCAATGTCGCCAGCCAGACCCCTGAACGGCTCAAAGCGGAAGATCACGACAGATTTGCCCGCTGGTATCTGCACGGCGCGGAACAGGACATTGGCCTTGAGCAATGGTTCGAACTGGCCGTTGACCTCGACGCTCCACCAGCGCTGCCAGACGTCATTCAACACCAGAAAGCCGCATCCGGCCGAGACAGCTTCCACGGTCACAGTGTTGTTCGCATACCTGATGATGCTGGCTGAACTGGTTGTCGGCGACGTACCGATCGGCGCTTCGCAGGTTGCAGCGGGCGGCAGGCCGCTCAGGAGCACATTGCGGCGCGGATCAAAGTCCGTCGGCCAGACACCTGTGGACAGAATGGCTTCGGTATCGGCGGTGCGCGCCTCGGGCACCACCAGAACGCGGGGCAGGGCATTGCGGTTTTCGTAGATGTACGCATCCGCCGTGCGGCCTATCTGGCGGATCGGGCCACTGGCAAGCAACGCTGGTGTCAGCGTTTTGTCGATGGCCTCGATGGGTCCACGGCTGGCGATGAAACGCAGGCCCAGCATGTCTGCGAGCCGCGAGCGATAGCCAGGCATCAGCTTCGAAAAACTGCGCTGGTCAGGCAGGGCGATGTGGTCACCTGCTCCGGTGGCGCGCGAATAGTCGCCGAGGCGGAGCGGATTGTAACCGAGCGTGTGGTGGAGCCCGTGGGTCATGGTAGCGTTCGGCCAATGGAAATCGATGCCCGCAAGTTCCACGCGATCACGCCGGTCAGGTGCTGCGGTCCGGGCAAGTTCTGACTTCAGCAGGGCAATCGTCGGGTTGGCCGTCTCGGGGCGCAGCACATCATATTGCGCGGTGGGCAGACCGGTGGACTCGCTTGGGCCATTGCTGGTGGCAAGATCAATGCCGAGGATGGCCGCCACAAACAGGGCGGCACCCAGTGGTGCACTCAGATGGGTCTTGCGCAAGAACCAGAGCATCACGCCAGACAGCGCGAACAGGATCGCCGCGGTGACAAGCGGGATCATGGCCACCTTCACGCGGCCCAGCAAGACGGCCAGCCAGGTGGCGGCACCCAAGGCAATTGCAACGGCAACTGCACCAATAACCCAGTGCCAGAGGCGGGCTTTCGGCAACGGGTTCGTTGCCAGCACATGTACGCAATACCCGGCCAGAACTGCTGCGAGCGCACCGAAGTTGAACAACGCATCAGCCGGCCGACGATAGAAAGAAACCCCTGGAAGCAAACCGAACAGTGCGCCAAACAGCGGTGTGTAGCGCCCCAGCGCATAGAGCAGCACAAGTGCCGTTGCGATGGCGACGGCGCGGATGGCAGCATCCCAGGCGCGGCCACGCAGGATGCCGACGCCGATGATGGCCAGCAGCGGCAATGCGCCGAAATAAGCAACACTCATGTTGCGGGCGAGGAAAAGGTCGACATTGCCGAAGAAGCCATTCCAGGTCGGGCTCGGCTGACCCCAGAAGTTTTCGAGTGGGCCGGCCGCGCCGAACAGATTGGCGACGAACAGGGTCAGCAGCGAGGCAAAGTGCAGACTGCCCTTGTGCGCGCCATCAAGATCGATTGCCGGGCGATTGGATTGCTCGGCCAGCATCAGCGTGAACAAGATCGGGAGCGCGGCGGTGAGTATCGCGGTGAAAGCCATGGTCAGAAGCGGCTTCAGGCTGCGTGTGATGGCGCGGAGTGGCGCCCCGGACTGCAGCCATGCGGCAATCGTCAGTCCCGCAAGCGTATAGCAGCCGACAAGCGCGACCTGATCGCGCCCAAGGATCATCAGCCCTGAAGTGAAGCCAGCGGCAAGACCGTAACGAACACTGCCGCGCGACAATGCCCGCGACATCAGCCAGAGCGTGATGGCGAAGTAGCTCAGGCTCATCACCTGCCCGATGTGCTGGATACGCCACGATGCCGCTGCGCCAAAGGCAAACACCAGCGCTGCCGTGACCGCTCCTGCCGGAGCCCAGTCGCGATCACGGAACAGCATCATCAGGGACAGTGCACCTGCAAGCAGCGTGACCAACACGACTGCATCACCGACGATGGGGCCAGGCTTGGGGAACAGCAGCGCCGCGAGGAGGTGCGGCGGGGAGAAAATCAGCGATTGCGGATCGGCGATCTGAGGATGGCCGCCAAAAACGTGCGGATTCCAGAAAGGTGTTTCGCCGCGCGCCAGCGAAGCGGCGAGGAATTGGAACTGCGGCTGGAAATGCGCCTTTGCATCCCAAGGGATGGTCAGCGCGCCGGATAGCCAGGCCCAGTTGAGCGCGGTCCAGAACAGAATGATGATCGCAGCCGTGCCCCAAAGCTGGATTGACGACCAAGATCCCAAAGCCGGATGGTGGTCTCCAGATGGTGTTTGCTGAATGGGCGCGTGTTGCATGGACGCATCATAAACGCAAAACGGGTGTCGCGTCGCGACCACTCAGCAAAATGAACAGGTTTTCGGCAGGTTGGTTCAGTCGTTCGGGGCAGCGCGCGCCATCACGGCGTCCATGTCGATGAAATGCCCGGCACGGTCGCGCTTTGATTCCAGATACTGCACGTTGTGCTTGTTCGGGCGACCAAGAACGCGGCGGCTGGCCTGTACTTCGAGCCCGGCATGCTTGATGGCGCCGATCTTGATCGGGTTGTTTGTCATGGCGACAACCCGCTTCACGCCGAGTTGCTTGAGCATCTCGGCAGCAAAATCGAAGCGGCGCTGGTCGAGATCGAAACCGAGCACCTCATCGGCGTCATAGGTGTCCCAGCCTTCACTCTGCAGGCGATAGGCGCGCATCTTGTTGGAAAGGCCGTTGCCGCGCCCTTCCTGATCCAGATAGAGCAGGATGCCGCCATCATTTTCGCTCATCCAGCGGATCGTATCGCGCAACTGGTCGCCGCAATCGCACTTCAGGGAGCCGAAGAGGTCACCCGTCAGACAGGCGGAGTGAATGCGGACGTGGATGGGTTCCTCACGGTTCAGATCGCCAACGATGATGGCGACCTGATCGCGCAGACCCTCGCCGCCACGAAACACGACGAATTCGGTTTTGGGTGCATCTTCCAGTGGCACCGGCGCGCGGCCGACGATGCTCAGTTCCTCGACCTGTGTCTTGCGAAAGCTGTTGACGGCGGTGACGGCGACGCGGATCAGCGGCTCGTCGGCAATGGCGTCAAGATCGACCGGTACGATGACGATGGCCGGAATGATCAGCGAGAGTGCTGCCAGTTCAAGTGCGCTGAGGTCGATGGCGCTGGCAGGTGCAACCGGTGCGTCGAGCTTGCCGTCGACCTTGAGCACAAGCTGCTCGATGCGAGACATGTCGATGCTGGGCAAGGCGACGATGCCGGCGACCTTGCGGTTCAGGGCGCCAAGGCGGCGAAGCCGGGCTGGTGGCAGCGCAAGCCGCGCGTTGCCTGCAGCAAAAGTGTTGAGGGTCTCCACGAAACCGGCATCGAGCAGCTCTGCCGAGACAACGAGCGCGGCACCTTCGCCGCCCGTGAGCAGCAGGGGACGACCGGCGCG
>JBOFFB010000721.1:0-4828 GCA_051648385.1 Allobosea sp. | reverse complement strand
ATGGCCAAGCTGCTGGCCCGCGAGGCCAGGGACGCCGGCATTCCGACGACGCTGATCACTGATGCCTTCTGCGATTGGGGCCGCGATCTCGCCGACGAGATGTTCGTGGTGCCGACAGAGTTCAACCTGTTCTGGGATTCGACCGCCCAGATGGCGAGCCTCGCCAATCTTCTGGTCAACAGCGTTTTCATCGAGCTCGGGCCCAAGGTCGAGCAGCGCATGGACGCGATTGCCCGCCTTTACAGCCGTTTCACGGGCCATGTCGGTGACGCCGCCGGCCCTTCCAGCGGAGACCACGCCTCGATCTGATTGCCGCCATCAACCCCACACAAGGATGAAACCCATGCGCTACACGGCCAAGACACTGCTACTTTCCGGATCGGCGCTCTTGTCGGCTGGGTTGTTCGCCCTCTCGCTGACCTCTGCCGCGATGGCACAGGAAGCGACTTTCGTGATGCCCGCACGCGATGTCGGTGCGCCGAGCTACAACCCGATCAAGGGCACGCGCCTCAACGCTGCCACCACGCTGATCTATGACCGCATGGTCATCCAGGACGCCGACCAGAGCTTCCATGGCCAGCTCGCCACCTCTTGGGAGACGACCGCCGACGGCATGAGCTGGACCTTCAAGCTTCGGCCAAACGTCAAGTTCCACGACGGCGAGCCCTTCAATGCGGCCACGATCGTCTGGTGGGTGCCGAAGTTCAAGGGCACCGAGAACGCCTTCATGACCGACGCCATCGACAAGGTCGAGGTGATCGACGACTTGACAGTCAAGTTCGTGATGAAGAACCCTGATCCGAACATGCTGTTCAACATGGCGTCGAGCTTCATGGGTGTGCCTTCGCCCAAGGCTTTCGATGCGCTGGGTGACCGCTTCGGTGTCGCGGGCGCGGTCGGCAGCGGCCCGTTCAAGCTGGAAAGCTTCGTGGTTGGCCAGCAGACGGTGCTGGTGCGCAACGACGCCTACAATTCGGCTTCCAAGCTCTCGCTCAACCAGGGCCCGGCCAAGATCAAGAAGATCACCCTGCGAGAGATCGCGGAAGACTCGACCGCTTTTCTCGAACTGCGCACCGGCGGCGTCGACATGCTGCTCAGCGTGCCGACCGACTTCCTGCCAAGGCTATCAGCCGAGCGCGGCACCAAGGTCGTGACCTTGCCCGGCACCGAGGTCTACTACATGCCGATGAACACCTCAGTCGAGCCGTTCACCGACATCAAGGTGCGCGAGGCCACAGCCTTTGCCATCAACCAAAAGGAAATCCTCGCCAGCCTGTTCGGCGGCGTGGGCGCAGAGGCCAACACCTTCCTGATCAGCGGGCTGGCCGAAGCCAAGGTCGATCCGAAGCTTGCCATCTCCTATGATCCGGCGCGCTCGAAGAAGGTGCTCGATGATGCCGGCTGGGTGATGGGCGCAGATGGCATCCGTGCCAAGGGCGGCACCAAGCTCCAGGTCAAGCTCTGGACCCAGAACGGCACCGAATTCAAGCGCATCACCGAAGTGGTGCAGGCGCAACTGAAGGCCGTCGGCATCGGCGCTGACATCACGATCTTCGATGCGGCGACGATTACCGCGCAGTACCGCAAGAAGACCGAACACCAGCTCGCCGTGCGTGTCTATTCCTGGGCAAATGCCGACATTCTCGACTGGTTCTTTGCCGGCAAGCGGGCTGGACATCCCAACCATGCGATGTGGAACAACCCGGTCTCTGAAGCACTGAACGAAAAGGCGATGAAGGGCTCCCGCACCTGGGAGGAGCGCGTCACCAACTTCCGCGCCTATCATGAAAATCTGCTCTCGCAGTTTGTCTTCGCGCCAATCTACCAGCCGGTGCAGAACTTCGCTTACTCGGAAGCCCGCATCAGCATGCCGGCAACCGTGCGCGGCACCCGCCTGCAAAGCCAGACGGTCGTCGACATGGAGAAGAAGTGATTTGAGGCTGGTCGCAACGGCTGACCTGCAAACGAAAAGTGTCATGACCGGCCAGGTTCAAGCAACCTTGCCGGTCATCTCGACCCATTAGCCGCACGCTCCGCATCGAGATCACCGGCACAGGGCCGGTGATGACACTCGAAGTGTCTCTCGCGCGTCCGTCCAGCGAGGCCTGAACATGCTGTCCTTCCTGACCAAGCGGCTGTTGCAGCTGGTGCCCGTCTTCCTCGTGGTGTCGGTGATCATCTTCATGATCATCCACCTCGTGCCGGGCGATCCGATCGATTCCATCGTCCAGATCGGCTCGACACCGGAACAGAAGGCAGAACTCACGGCCAAGTACGGTCTCGATAAGCCACTGGTCGTTCAATACGCGATCTGGTTCGGCAAGATGCTCACCGGCGATCTGGGCGAAGCCATCATCCTGCGCCAGCCCGTCTCGGCGCTGATTGCGCAGAACCTGCCGCACAGCCTGATCCTCGGCTCTCTGGCACTCATTTTCTCCACCATTGTCGGCATCGCCACCGGCGCGTTGGCCGCCATCTGCAAGGACAGCTGGATAGACCGCACCGTGATGGGCGTCATCCTCCTCGGCTCGACGGTGCCGAGCTTCTGGCTCGGGCTTCTGATGATCCTGCTTTTCGCTGTGCAGCTCGGCTGGTTCCCGGTTTCCGGGGCGCGCAGCTGGAGCGCGCTCGTGCTGCCCGTGCTGACCATCGGGCTTGGCGGCGTGGCGCTTGTCGCCCGCGTCACGCGCGTCGCCATGATGGACATCTCGCGGCGTGATTTCGTGATGATGCTGCATGCCAAGGGCGTGCCCGCCTGGCGCATCAACCTGCAGCACATCCTGCGCCACGCCATGCTCCCCGTAGTCACCATCTTGAGCTTGCGTATCGGCTGGATCCTCGGCGGTGCCGTCACCATCGAATATGTCTTCGCCCGGCCCGGCCTCGGCTCGCTGCTGATCACATCGCTCAACCAGCGCGACTACCCCGTGGTGCAGGGCTGCCTTCTCATGCTCGCCATCGCCGTCATGCTCGGCACCTTGCTCGGCGATGTCGTGCAGGCCGCTATGGACCCGCGCGTCCGCGAAAGGACAAGCTGATGGCCGGATCATCGACAGTGCGCACGATCCTGATGTCGCCGCGCGGCGGAATCTCGGCCGTGGTGCTCGCCATCGTCATCACCTGCGCGGTGTTCGCGCCGCTGATCGCGCCTTATGCCTATGACATCCAGAGCCTGCGAAACGCCAATCTCGATCCATCGTGGAAGAACTGGATGGGAACCGACGAGTTCGGGCGTGACCTGCTCTCGCGCATCATCTACGGCGCACGCACCTCGCTCAGCGTCGCCATCACCGCGATCAGCATCTCGGTCGCGGTCGGCATGAGCCTTGGGGCTGCGGCGGCCTACTTCGGCGGCACCTTCGACAAGGTGGTCACGGCCGCAGTCGACCTGACCTGGTCCTTCCCCGAAATCCTGATTGCACTCATTCTCATCGCCATCATGGGGCCGGGGCTGAACTCCACCATGATCGCCATCTCGATCGCCTATCTCGCCCAGTTCACGCGGTTGACGCGGGCGCAGATCATGGCGCTGAAGAACGAGACCTATGTCGAAGCGACCCGCAACCTCGGCGCCGGACACACCCACATCATCTTCAAACACTTGCTGCCCAACGCGCTCACCCCGGTGATCGTGGCCGGCATGCTGGCCACAGGCGACGCCATCATCCTCGAAGCCACGCTCGGGTTCTTCGGATTAGGTGCGCAGCCGCCGACACCAAGCTGGGGCGCGATGATGTCGAGCGGCACGGCACAGATCTTCATCGCGCCATGGATCATCATCTTCCCGGGCCTAGCCATCGCCATCACGGTGATCGCCATAAATCTGTTCGGCGATGCGGTGATCGAAGCCCTCGACATCCGCAACCGGCTGAGGGATTCCTGACATGGCGCTTCTCACCGTCAGCAACCTCTCCGTCTCCATCGGCCGCCTCAAGCCGCTGGACGGCATTTCCTTCGAGATCGGCAAAGGCGAGATCGTCGGCGTCGTCGGCGAATCAGGGTCTGGCAAATCCTTAACCGCCATGAGCGTCATGGGCCTCCTGCCTCTGATCGGCGGCAGAATCACCACGGGCTCGATCCTGTTCGATGGCATCGACCTGACGAAACTTGCGGAGGCACCCTACCGTGCCCTGCGTGGCAAGCGCATTGCGCTGATCAGCCAGAACCCGATGACCTCGCTTGACCCGATCATCCGCATTGGCGCGCAGATCGATCAGGTCGGCATGCTGCATCTGGGCTTGAGCGAAGCTGCCGCCAAGGCGCGCAGCATCGAGATCATGCAGCAACTGCGCATTCCGGAAGCCGCCACCATCCACGGCAACTATCCGCATCAGCTCTCGGGCGGCATGAAGCAGCGCATCGTCATCGCCATGGCGCTGGCGGCGGACCCCGAGCTGATCATCGCCGACGAGCCGACAACGGCCCTCGACGTCACTATCCAGGCGCAGATCATCCAGATCATGGTCGATCTGGTGCGCGAGCGCGGCCTGTCGCTGATGCTGATCACCCATGACATGGGCGTGGTGGCGCAAGCCTGCGACAAGGTCGTGGTGCTCTATGCCGGCCGTGTCGCAGAAAGCAACGGCATAGACGCGATCTTCGCCGAACCGAAGCACCCCTATACACGCGAATTGATCCGCTGCATTCCGCGCCACGGCCAGAAACCGGGCAGCCTCACCGGCATTCCGGGTGCTGTGCCATCCGTAATGGATTATCCGTCTGGCTGCCGCTTCCACCCGCGCTGTGCCGAAGCCATGACGGTCTGCGCGGGAACAATTCCCGTGCTTGAGCGAAAGGGTTCCGGCTTTGCCGCCTGCCACGCCAGCAT
>JBOFFB010000720.1:0-3535 GCA_051648385.1 Allobosea sp. | reverse complement strand
GGATGGTCGGCGTTGATGCCGTTCGAGACGCGGATCGTTCGCTCGGCGAATTGCGCATTGGCTGTGCCGGTCATCAGTGCGAGTGCGCCGACGGCAGCGATCAGGGTTGCTTTCAACATGGGTCTTCCTCCGGTTGGGTTTGGGGTGTTCCTTGGGGTAGTCCTGGGCTCTGCGGCCCGGTTAGTATCCGAAAAGCTGCTGTATGAATTGCGTGAACCCGATCCGGCCCTGCAGCAGGCGGAATGGGGCCATGACGAGCGGCGGCCAGAGCACCAGAATAAACAGCACGATGCTTTGGGCAATCAGAAACGGACTGATGCCCTTGATGACATCGGCCATCGACACTTTCGCAACGCCCGAGACGACGTTGAGGACAATTCCGACTGGTGGCGTGATCAGGCCGATGGCGTTGTTCATGATGAACAGGACGCCGAAATAGACCGGGTCGATGCCTGCCTGCTTGACAATCGGCATCAGCACCGGCGTCAGGATCAGCACGGTCGGCGCAAAATCGAGCGCTGTCCCCACCACCAGCACCAGAACCATGAGAATGATCATCAGCACAGTCTTGTTCGAGGTGAACTGCTGCAGGAAATTCGCGATTTCTCCGGGGATATTGGCAGCCGTGATCAGCCAGGACGAGATCAGGGCGGCCGCGACCAGGAACATGATCACCGCAGTCATCTTGGCGGCGGAGAGAAACAACCCGTAGAGCTGGCTGGGCTTCAGTTCCTTGTAGACGAACATGCCGACGAACATGGCATAGACACAGGCCACCACCGCAGCCTCGGTCGGCGTGGCAAAGCCGAAACGGATCGAGCCAAGGATGAAGACCGGCATGGCAAGCGCGAACGCCCCGTCCTTGGTGGCCTGCCAGCGCTCTGTCCAGGTGCGCTTGGGATAGGGCCGCAAAGTCTCCTTGCGGGCCACCCACCACCAGGCGAAGACGAGGCTCAAACCCATCAGCAGACCGGGAAAAACGCCGGCGAGGAAGAGCTGCGGGATCGAGACATTGGCCGCGACGCCGAAGATGACGAAGCCGATGGATGGCGGAATGACAGGCGCGATGATGCCGCCTGCTGCAATCAGGCCAGCAGAGCGTGGCACATTGTAGCCCGAGTCGCGCATCATCGGGATCAGGATCGCTGCCAGCGCCGCGGTGTCCGCCGCGGCCGAGCCGGAGAGCGAGGCCATGATCACGGCAGCGATGATCGCGACATAGCCCAGCCCGCCATGGCGGTGGCCGATGAGCGAAAGCGCGAAGTTGACGATGCGCTTGGACAACCCGCCGGCATTCATCAGTTCGCCCGCCAGCATGAAGAACGGGATGGCCAACAGGATGAAACTATCGGCCCCGTCCAGCATTTTCTGGGCGATGACCTGAGCGTCGAAAGCGGGATAGATGCCGGTCTGTACCATCCAGGCCATGATGGCCATGCCGCAGACCATGAGCGCGAAGGCGCAGGGCATGCCGAGCGCCATGGCCCCGCACAGCGAGGCGAGGAAGACAACGACCGTCATTCGATCTTCCCCCTGATGCTGTGCTGCAGCGCCTCATCGGAGAACTGGCCTGCGAACATGTCGAGTTCGCCCTTGCCAAGTCTGCCGGTCAACGCACGCACGAGCCGAAGCAGGACCATGATGCCGATACCGGCGGAGGTGAAGAAACCGACACCGAATACAGCCAGCATGTTGAGGCCCGCCACCGGCGAGATGTTCGTGGCGTTGAGCGGGGCCTGAGCCCAGGTGCCCCAGAAGAAGACCGCGCAGCACAGCAGCACCAGCAGGTCGGACAACACCATGCAGATGAGACGGCCACGGTCGCCCAGCATGCTGACGAAAGCATCGACACCGAGATGGGCGTTCTCGCGCATCACCACGACCGCGCCGATGAACGTGAGCCAGACGAAGCAGAAGCGGCTCATTTCCTCGGAAATCTGGATGCCGTCATTGAGGAACCAGCGCATCATCACATTGCCGAAGACCATGATGACCATGGCCGCCAGCAAGGCGACGAGCAGCATCTCCAGTGCCTTGAAGAACCCGTCCTCGAGCTGCCGCATCAGGCGCCTTCCTTCTGGAACAGAAAATCATCCGTGGTCATGTCGCTCTCGATGTCGCTGCGGGCAGACAGGATGAGTGTGCGGATGGCCGCTTCAGCCGCAGCAGGATCATGCGCGGCAATGGCGTCAAGAACCGTCTTGTGCAGCGGCAAGGACGCGCGCGCGCTGTCGCGACTCTTGACCGAAAAGCGGAACGAAACCCTCAGCAATGCATCAATCGCAGGGGTGAGGGCCGCGAAAAACTGGTTGCCGGTAAGGGCCAGTATGGTCTCGTGAAAGGCAAGGTCGGCTTCGAGATAGCCGCCGCCGCCACGGGTCACGGCCGCCTCCATGGCTTCATAGGCCGCGCGCAGCCGGGCAATATCGTCGGGTGTGGCGCGCCTCGATGCCAGCGCAGCTGCTTCCGGCTCGATGGCGAGGCGCAATTCAAAGATGTCGCGCACGAAGCTCTCGTCGACACCGGCGGCCAGCCGCCAGCGGATGACATCAGGATCAAGCAGGTTCCAGGACGCGGGCGGCAAGGTGCGCGTGCCGGTGCGCGGACCCGTCACAAGCATGCCCTTGGCACTCAGCGTTTTCACCGCCTCTCGCAAGATCGTGCGGCTGACGCCCATCGAGGCGCACAGCTCAGGCTCGGTCGGCAACTGCAACCCCACCCCGTCATCTCCCCGTATGATCATCGCGGCAAGTTGATCGACCACCGCCGCGTGAAAGCTTTTGTGCTTCATGGCCATTGATAATATCATATGATGATTGGAGTCAATCTGCATCAAGGCACTGTGGTCAGCGCTGACCTGCCTGCCGTCTTGCCCATTGGCTTGCCCGCCCTCTTGCCCGCCACATCTACCTGGCCTCCGGGCATGAAAAAGCCGACCGACGCGTCCGCATCGATCGACTTGCTGGCTTCGGGCCGCGCAGATTGGCGCAGGCGCTGGATCAGGTTGGAGATATGTGCGTCAACTCATAAGTGGCGAATACCGGAATATCAGTGCAGCGTAACCTTGGCGCTGATCGAAGCTCTCAGTTTCACGATTTCGTCTTTCAACTGAAGTTTCTTTCGCTTCATTTCAGCCAACTCGACATCGCTGGCAGATGGATGAGCCAGCGCAGAGGCCAGCGCGGATTCCAGCGCCTTGTGCTTTTTTTCGAGTTCGACGAGATGGGTCTGCAGCGACATTGAAGTCCTCCGTTTTGTGGAATGCAACCTTGCGAATCTGCCATCAATTTAGCAGGCTGTCCAATTCCAGCCGTGCAGCGCAACATAAAACGTTAAATCGGCCAACGCATGAATTTAAAGTGCCCCTAAGGCTTGGCAGACCTTGCCCAAGGCCCTCATGCACCGTAACTTTCACCCGCAAATGCGGCTAAAAGAGAGCAGTCCCCGATGATGCGGTTCGATCTGGACGAGGAACGGCGCGTTTCGCTCGAAACCGAACTGCACCGCCTGCGCCAGGAACACGGCGATCTTGATG
>JBOFFB010000719.1:0-1962 GCA_051648385.1 Allobosea sp. | reverse complement strand
GGCCGATGTCACGCTGCGCCAGTTCGGCGGGCAGATCCGCTCATCCGATGACTTCGCCGGCTTTTCGCTGGCCGCCACCGGCTTTCTCGGGCTGGCAGCCACCTATCGGCGCGGCGAGCACATCCGGGTCGGCATCATTGTTGACCGGCTGACAGGCAAACGCAGAATAGCAGCCGAGTTCTTCGCGCTCGGCTGCGGCATCGTCGCAACCGCCTGGGCGACGTGGTGGATCGGGCGGCTGGTTTACGATTCATGGCGCTTCAACGAGCTGACTATGGGCCTTGTGCCGATCCAGCTCTGGGTGCCGCAGTTCGGCCTGTTCTTCGGCCTCGCAGTCCTCTTGCTGGCGATGGTCGAAGATTTCGTGCGCCTCGCGACAGGCAAGACCCCAAGCTACCTCGCCTCCACTGAAACCGAGTTCGGCGCATCGTCGCTGGCTGATCGCTGAGGGTTCACGATCATGGATCCCGCAACAGCCGGCTTTGTTCTCCTGTGCGTGATGTTCGTCACGCTCGCTTTCGGCCTCTGGATCGGCATATCGCTGGCAGCGGTAGGCTATGTCGCCATGGCCATCCTGTCGACACGGCCCATCGGGCTCAATTTTGGCACCACCTTGTGGAGCGCCAATACCTCTTGGGCACTGACAGCCCTGCCGATGTTCATCTGGATGGGCGAAATCCTGTTCCGCTCGCGGCTGGCAGAGGACATGTTCAAGGGCCTTGCGCCCTGGATGCAGCGCCTGCCGGGACGCCTGCTGCACACCAACGTCTTCGGCTGTGGCATCTTCGCGGCCATTTCCGGCTCATCTGCAGCCACCGCTGCCACCATTGGCAAGATGACCATCCCGGAGTTGCGCAAGCGCGGCTACGATGACTTCATGCTGGTCGGCTCGCTTGCCGGTTCCGGCACGCTTGGGCTGCTGATCCCGCCCTCGATCATCATGATCGTCTATGGCGTGGCAGCTGAGGTTTCGATCGCGCGCCTCTTCATCGCCGGGGTCATTCCCGGCATCACGCTGATGCTGATCTTCTCGT
The DNA here is from genome assembly GCA_051648385.1 of Allobosea sp. Lineage (GTDB taxonomy): Bacteria > Pseudomonadota > Alphaproteobacteria > Rhizobiales > Beijerinckiaceae > Allobosea. The sequence goes on along the minus strand of JBOFFB010000719.1, from coordinate 928 downwards.
TCATCGTGATGGGTTACGCCGTCATGTATCCGCAGCGCATCCCGGCGCGTGATCCGATCATGACGCTGAAGGAGAAGTTCTGGGAAAGCCGTCGCCTGATCCCGACGGTGCTGCTGATCATCACCGTGCTCGGCTCGATCTATGGCGGCATTGCCACACCGACAGAATCCGCCGTGCTCGGCGTCGTCGGTGCGCTCATCCTGTCCGGCATCGACAAGCTGATGGAGCGCACCCATGCCATCGTCGTTGGCGCGGCGGTGGTTATCTGCGCGGCTTGCGGCATCACCGGCATCGCCCAATGGGATCAAGTCGGCGCGATCTTCCTGATCGGGTTGCTGGTCTACACCGCAGCCGTGGGCGGCATTTCATGGAACGTGTTCAAGGAGAGCGCGCTCGGTGCCACCCGCACCAACTGCATGATCGCGCTGATCCTGTCGGGCGCGGCGTTCCTCGCCACCGCGATGGGCTTCACCGGCCTGCCGCGCCTGTTCGCAGACTGGATTGTCGGCCTCAACCTCAGCCAGGCCGGTTTCATAGCCGCGCTCACCGTGGTGTTCATCATCATGGGCTGCTTCATCGATGGCATCTCGATGGTGGTGCTGACCACCGCCGTGATCCTGCCTGCGGTCAAGGCCCAGGGCATCGATCTGCTCTGGTTCGGCATATTCATCGTACTGGTGGTCGAGATGGCGCAGATCACCCCACCGGTCGGCTTCAACCTCTATGTGCTGCAAAGCCTCGCCAAGAAATCGATGGGCTATGTGGCGCTGGCCTCGCTGCCGTTCTTTGTCGGCATGTTGTTCATGGTCGCCATCGTCTTCTTTGTGCCCGATCTGGTGACATGGCTGCCAAACCAGATGCTGGGGCAGAAGTGAATGTCTGACGAAAAACCAGACAACGATAGGATGCACCTCGGCCCCATCGTCTC
>JBOFFB010000718.1:0-3326 GCA_051648385.1 Allobosea sp. | reverse complement strand
CCGCGTGGCTTCGGCCTGATGCAGCGCGACAAGGTGTTCGAGCATTATCAGGATCTCGACCTCTCCTATGAGCTGCGCCCGTCCTACTGGATCGAACCGGAGGGTGAATGGGGGGAGGGTCATGTCGAGCTGATTGAGCTGCCCACCACTGACGAGACCAACGATAACATCGTTGCACTCTGGGCCCCGCGCACCCCGCTCGTGCCGGGCCGCGAGCACATCATCCGCTATCGCCTGTCATCCATCGGCAATGTCGACATGCTGCATCCGGGTGGCCGGGCAGTGAACACCTATCAGGCCAAGCCCAAGGCGCTTGGCTCAGGTGAGGCCGTGACGGGTGGCGCACGGCGCTTCATCGTCGATTTCGCCGGCGGCGAACTTGGCTTCCATGTCGCCGACCCCAAAAAGGTCGAGATCGTGCCGTCGGTGTCGGCAGGCCGCATCAACCGCGCTTTCCTCATCCCCAACCCCAAGATCAGCGGCTTCCGCGCCTTCATCGATGTGGTGATGGAACCCGGCCAATCCGGCGATCTCCGCGCCTTCCTGCGCATCGGGCAGAAGGCGCTGACCGAAACTTGGACCTATCCGTGGCGGGGTGAGTGATGGATTTGCCGCTTCAAGGGCGAAGCGCGGCGCAACCCCTCTCCTGTATCCTCTCCCGCAAGGGGAGAGGGGGCTGCGGCTGTTTCGCCAAACCTGAAATCTGCGAGCCTGGCGCAGTGATTGTGGATTGGCTGTGATGCCCAAGTCCCCTCTGCCCTTGCGGGAGAGGGTCAGGGAGAGGGGTTGCGCGCCGCAAAGGCGGGAAAAACCCTCAAGCCGCCAACTTCATCAGCGCTTCGATATCACCCAGCGCAGGCAGCCCCGCCTCATTGCCCAGATGCTGCACCTTGTGGGCGGAGGCCGCACGCGCGAACCTGAAATGTGCGTCCCAGTCCGCCTCGGGCCGTGACAGATACGAATACATGTAGGCCCCGTGGAAGACATCGCCTGCGCCGTTGGTGTCGATCACCTTCGATGCTGGGACCGGCAACGCGGCGTGGTGCTGGCGCTTGCCGTTTTCGTCGAACCACACGATGCCCTTTTCGCCCATGGTGACGCCGCCGATCTTGCAGCCCTTGGCCTTGAGATGGTCGAGCATGCCGGAGGCATCGAGGCTCATCTGTTCGCACATCCGCTCGGACACCACAGCCACGTCAATGAATTCCAGCAGTTCCGGCGTGTTGGAGCGCACCCCGCCGCCATCGAGCGACGTCATCATCCCCGCCTCACGGCAGATTTTGGCATAGTGCAGCGCCGCGTCCGGCTGGTGGCCGTCGAGATGGATGGCGCGGCAATCGCCCAGGTTCAGCACAGGGAACGGGTGCAGGTAGTCATCATCGCGGCAGCGCAGGATGGCGCGCTTTCCGTCATGCGGCATGATGAACGAGAGCGAGCTTTCGCGCACCTTGCGGCCATGGACAGAGATGCCGTAGCGCGCCGCCATGTCGAGGAACATGCGCCCGAGCCAATCGTCCGCGAGCGACGAGAGCAGGTCCGGCTTCACCCCGAGCTTGGCGCAGCAGAACGCCGCCGTGACCGCATTGCCGCCAAACGAGACGGCGTAGTCGCGTGCCACAGCCTTGTCGTCGCCGGTGGGGATGCTGTCTGCGAGAAAGACGATGTCGATGTAGGTCTGGCCGATGAACAGCGATTGCATGTGTTTAGCCTCCGGTTCGAACAGACTTCAGCCGCTGTTCCTTGCGCGCTGCAACGATTTCGATCTCGACCTTGAATTCGGGCCGCGTGAAGCCTGACACGATCACCAGCGTCGAGGCTGGCGGCGGCGTGGCTACATGGCTGTCACGCGAGGCCATGTAGCCAGCCATGTGGGCGCGGTCGGTGACATAGGCGTTGATGCGCACGATGTCGGACATGGCCATGCCCGCGTCCTCAAGAATGACCTTGATGTTGGCGAAACACAGGTCCGCCTGCGCCTCGGCGCTTTCTGGCACGCTGTCATCGGGTGCGACGCCAAGCTGGCCGGAGGCGAAGATCATGCGGCTATTCGCCTGCACCTCCATGGCGTGCGAGTAGCGCGCGAATGGCGCGCGCAAAGCGGCTGGCGTGCGGGCCTTGTTGGTGGCGGCAGGTTTAGCGGTTTTGGTCATGGCGAGTTCCAGATAAATCGGCAGTCAAAGCAGTTCTGATGCCTGCGACAGAAATCACGCTGGGCTACACTTCCGCAAGCGCATAAGTTGATTGTCATAAAAAGGACCACACTTGACCGGAGATTTCAGCATGACGCTCACCACCTTCACCCGCCGCTCCGCGCTGACGCTGGCTGCTGCCGGTGCCTCTAGTTTCGCCATCAGCAGCAATGCCGTTGCACAGACACGCGACAAGGTGCGTTTTGGCACCAATTGGCTCGCCCAGGCCGAGCATGGCGGGTACTATCAGGCCGTGGCAGACGGCACCTACGCCAAGGCCGGGCTCGACGTCGAAATCGTGATGGGTGGCCCGCAAACAAATGGTCGCCTGATGCTGCTGACGGGTCGGCTCGACTATTACATGGGCGGCAACATGATCCAGCCTTTCCTGGCGGTGAAGGAAAATGTGCCGACCGTCGTCATCGCCTCGATCTTCCAGAAAGAGCCGCAATGCCTGATCGCCCATCCGGGTCAGGGTTTCGACAAGTTCCTCGACCTGAAGAACTGCAACAACCTGATGCTCTCCAAGGAAGGCCAGGCATCCTACTTCCAGTGGATGAAGGCCGAGTTCGGCTTCCGCGACGAGCAGGTGCGCCCGTACACCTTCAACGCCGCGCCGTTCCTCGCCGACAAGAAATCAGCCATGCAGGGCTACGTCACGTCGGAGCCTTTTGCGATCGAAAAGGAAGCCGGATTCAAGCCGAATGTCTTCCTTCTTGCCGACAACGGTTTCGACACCTACTCGACCATGATCGAGACGCGCGCCGACGTGGTGGCGCAGAAGGCCGATGTCACCCAGCGCTTCGTCGACGCCACGATCATCGGCTGGTACAACTACATTTATGGCGACAACGCAGCTGCCAATACCCTGATCAAGCGCGCCAACCCCGAGATGACCGACGACAAGATCGCCGCTGGCATCCGCCTGATGAAGGAATACGGGATCGTCGATTCTGGCGATTCCATCCGCCTCGGCATCGGCGCGATGACCGAGGCGCTGATGAAGAGTTTCTTCGACAAGATGGTCAAGGCAGGCGTGGTGCCGGCCAATCTCGACTACAAGAAGAGCTACAGCCTTGCCTTTGCCAACAAGGGCGTGGGGCTCAACCTGCGGAAGGGGTGATGGCTACGAAAGGC
>JBOFFB010000717.1:0-2792 GCA_051648385.1 Allobosea sp. | reverse complement strand
TCCTCGCCCGCGTTCGCCGCGCGCTGGTAGGCGATATAGGCCGCCGTGGACGCACGCTCATGGAAGAAGGTCCGCTCGCGGTTATCCGACGGGCGGATCTGGAACACGGTCCTTGCCAGCCGCAGCCAGTTGCCGCTGTCCTCGGGGGCGACGGCTGCCGTCTGCCCCAGCAGGACCAGCGCGCCGCGCAGGTCGCTGCGCTTGAAGGCGGCGTCGGTATCGGACTTCAGCGTGGCCGCCGTCTTGTTGATGATCCCGGCTTCGGTCTTGATCTGGGCCTCGAGCCGGATGGCCGAGTCCGCGAGGTCATCGCGCTTGAACGCCTTGTCGGCCGCCTGCACTGAGCCGAGGCCAAGCGCCAGCGCGGCGCAAACCGAAATGGCGCGAACCAGACCAATCATGATGAAAACTCCCTGCCAGCAGCTATCAAAAGGGCTGCCTTGAAATATAGAAAATGCGCGAATCGTGACGGACTCATGGTCGTACCGATATCGGGTCAAAAGATTCCGCGCGACAGCTGCGCACATGCGGCGCAAGGCAGCGCACCAAGCCATTGACCCGGCAAACACAGGACTTTAGGTCGGGAGATCCCAAAGGCAATCCGAGCCCTTGGGCATGCCCTGCCGGTTTGTCGGCCGAACCTCTGGAAAGGTTCAGAAAATTCACCGCCGGGTGGCGGTTTTTTCACGATCGCGGTGGTATGAAGACCCGACGGTCCCATAGCTCAACTGGATAGAGTAACGGATTTCTACTCCGTGGGTTGCAGGTTCGAATCCTGCTGGGATCGCCATTCCCGGATCGCCTCGCGCGTTACGAGTGAGGTCGTTTGCGGAAGCGTCCTGCGCACGCTCGAATACATTCTCGTCCTTGTCGGTGGCGTGTGGATGGCGCTGCGATTTCCTGCACGACGCTGATGTCGGGTTCACCTGCGCGGCGGTCCAAAGTCTAAGAACTAAAGGATAAGGGAATTCGGAGCGAAACACCCTATGTTGCGTTGCAGCGCATCATAAGGAATTTGCCCAATGGCAGACGTCGTGAAAGTCCCGCCGCCAAGTGCAAAGCCGCCGCAGCCCCGGCCCCAACCCGCGCCGATTTTACGCGAGGATGGCCTGGAAAGCACGCGGAGTGTTCATTGCTGAAAACCAGGCAAGCTGAAAACCAAGCAAAAACCCGCCAGCGTGAACCGGCGGGTCTTTCAGAACGATTGTCCTGTTTCGCTTAAACTGCGTCTTTTGCGGCCTTGACCGGGCGTGCCCGGACGATCTTGCGGGCCGGCTTGGCCTTGAAGGTCATCGGTTCGCCGGTGAAGGGATTGGTGCCCTTGCGCGCCTTGGTGGCCGGCTTCTTGATCACAACGAACTTCGCGAAACCGGGCAGCAGGAATACGCCCGACTTCTTGAGTTCCTTGTAGCCGATGGTGGCGAGTGTCTCGAGGACGCCCTTGACGTCCTTCTTTGCGATTTCGTTTTCCGTAGCGATCTTCTCGATCAGCTGCGACTTGGTCAGTTGCGTTGCCATGTTGGCTCCCAGTGATTCGTGCGAAAAGACTTTACGTCGTTTGCGGCCGGCAAAGCTGGAATTCATGCGATACCACGCCATGAATGCACTGAATTCGCATGGAATCCCCAGATTTTCTGCTTCGAGGGCTTTAATTTAAGGCTTTGGCGGGATCCAAAGCTCTGCGCGCCTTGAGAAATAGCCCCGGCCAAAACGCCTTGCAGCCAACTTTGCCGTCGGTTAAACGGCGCCCCACGCGGCCGTCGAAAGGCAATTTCGATGTCGGCCAATAATCAAGAAAGACAAGCGGCAATCCAGCCGCGCAGCTCGCGCGAATGCGATGAATCCGGCGATATCGACATATCTGGACGCACTACGCGTTATCGCTGCGGGAGCCGTTTTGTTCGGGCATGCGCTGGGCTGGCGCACCCTGCCCCATGACGCCGTGATCCTGTTCTTCGTGCTGTCCGGCTATCTCATCTCATACACAGCTGCCGAAAGAGACCTGACAGGCTGCCGGTACGCGATCAACAGAACCGCGCGAATAGCCACGGTAGCGATTCCTGCGATTGTTCTCGGCATCCTTGTCGACATCTATGTACGTCCGGTCTGGCCGCCGAACTGGCCGGATTTCGCACCTCTCGACCAGATGGCGAAGACAGTCGGTATCTGTCTGACGATGACCGGTTACGTCTGGGACAGCAGCTATCCTTGTTTTTCAAATGCCCCTTATTGGTCGCTCACCTATGAGGTCTGGTACTATGTGCTGTTCGGCGTCGTTTTCTATCCGAGATCGCGAAAGACAAAACTCCTGGCCGGTAGCGCTGTACTCTTGCTCATGGGTCCCAAAATCGCGGCGCTGTTGTCATGCTGGCTGGCCGGTGTCGCAATACACCGCATTCAGACATCGTGGCGGCCGTCACGCTCTCTCGGTCTTTTGCTCGCCGGCGCGACGTTCGCAATCTTCCTCCTGATGCAGATATTCCCGCTCTACGAATTCACCGCTCTGCAAATCGTCGGCCCGTTAAGCATCGCGACCGGTTATCAATTCTACATGTCGAACGCCTTTCCTCTCGACTGGCTGACAGCCGGACTTTTCGCCGTGCACATGCTGGGCATGATCGGGGTGCTTAACGCCGCTCCTCAACCGCGAGGAACTGCCGTCGTAAAGATTTTCGCGGGAGCAACGTTCAGCATCTATCTCTTCGCCGCGCCGCTGACCAAACTTGTGTCAGCACTGCTGCCCGTCTGGGCCTATCATCTGCCCGGCCGTCACAGCCTTCCGGTCATGATCG
>JBOFFB010000716.1:0-3778 GCA_051648385.1 Allobosea sp. | reverse complement strand
AGCTGGTGACAGGCCACCGCGCTTGCGCAGGATCGTCGCCATGGAGGCACCCTTGCGCGGTCCTGCCAGCTTGGCGGCCAAGGCGTCGAGCGTGAGGTCGGCCCTGAGATCAAGCATGATCGTGGTTGTGACTGACGTTAACAAAGCCTGCCTGATCGAAGCACCGAGGGCATAGATCACGCCGCCCTCCAATCCGGCACGGGTGATGACGGCCTCGCCACGCTGGTTACGGCCATGATGCGTGACAGCGATGCGTTTCAGCGGCTCGCCGTGAAACCGCTCGCTGAGGAATGTCGACCAGTTCGCCAGAACGCCGACATTGGCGGGCTTCAGATCTTCCACTTCGACGCCTGCCGCGCGCAGGATCGGCACCCAGCCGCCATCCGAGCCAAGCCGTGGCCAGCTTGCACCGCCGAGCGCCAGCAACGTGATATCTGGCCTTGGTGATATCTCGCCTTCAGGCGTGATAATCAGCAAGCTGCCATCAACATGCCAGCCAGCCCAGCGGGCGCGCGTGACGATGCGGACACCAAGTCCATCCAGCCGCGACAGCCAGGCGCGCAGCAGCGGCGAAGCCTTGAAGCTCCTGGGAAAAACCCGGCCCGACGAGCCGACAAATGTCGGCTGGCCGAGCCCTTCGCACCAGGCTGTCAAAGCTGATGGGCCAAGCTCATCGAGCATCGGCGCAATCCAGGCGGCTGCATCGCCATAGCGGGCGAGAAAGCGCTCCTGAGGGTCCGTGTGGGTGAGATTGAGGCCGCCGCGCCCAGCCATCAGGAACTTGCGGGCCACAGAAGGCATCTGGTCGTAAACCGTGACCGCGATGCCAGCGCGCGCCAGTGTCTCCGCTGCCATGAGACCCGCAGGGCCACCACCGATGATGGCGGCGCTGCGTGGTTTTGCGTTTGTCATGGGGTACCGGTTTCTGCTGGACTTGGTTGTGGCGGATACGCGTGGACAACGCCGGCGCGATCGGTGATCTGCCAGCCGCCTTTGCCATCCGGTGAGGCAAAACCGGGGCCGACCGGCACCTTGCCATGGCCATCCGGGATATCGAGCATATAGGTCGGCTGGGCAAGGCCGGAGAGATGACCACGAAGCTCTGCCATCAACGCCTGGCCCTCGGCGAGATCGAGGCGGAAATGGGCCGTGCCGGGCGCCAGATCGGGATGGTGCAGGTAATAGGGCAGAACCCGGTTCTCGACGAAGGCTTGCATCAGCGCGGTGAGCGTGCCCACGTCGGCATTGACACCCTTGAGCAGCACCGACTGACTGACCAGCGCGATGCCTGCATCGGCCAACCGGGTCATGGCGGCACGGGCGGCGAGCGTGAACTCGCGGGGATGGTTGGCATGAATGCCGACATAGACCGCCTTGCCGCCGAGCTTCAGCGCCCGCACGAAAGCGGGCGTGACGCGGGCGGGATCGACAACCGGCACGCGGGTGTGCCAACGCACGACCTTGATATGCGAGATAGCCGCCAGCGCTTCCATCAGCACTTCGACACGGCGGGCAGACAGCATGAACGGGTCACCGCCGGTGATGATCACTTCCCATATGCCGGGGCTGGCGGCGAGATAGGCCATCGCCCGCTCGAACTCCGCTCCCACCAGTGCCTTGCCACCGGGGCCTACCATCTCGCGGCGGAAGCAGAAGCGGCAATAGACCGGGCAGGCATGCAGCATCTTGACGAGCGCGCGGTCAGGGTAACGATGCACGATGCCGGGTACGGGGGAATGCGCGTCATCGCCAATCGGGTCGGCACGTTCGATCGCAAGCGTGTCGAGCTCACGCAGATCGGGGATGAACTGGCGCGCGATTGGATCGGAGGCATCAGCGGGATCGATCAACGCAGCGATCGTCGGCGTCACTGCGATCGCGTAGCGCTTGGCCACCCGTTCGGCGTTGTCCATTGCGCCGAACGTGATCAACCCGGCTTTCGCCAGATCATCGGCGCTGCGCAAGGTTGTTGCCAGTGACAAGGTTTCAATCATGGCCCCGTCATGACGGGTTCGGCGACGGGCGTCCAGATCACATCGCTGATCGTGCTGGCACCAACCGCCAACATGACCAGCCGATCAAGGCCGAGTGCGATGCCGGAGGTGGGCGGCATGTGCAGCAGGGCAGCTAGAAGGTCCTCATCAATCGGGTAACGCTCGCCATAGATCGCCTGCTTCTCCGCCATGTCGGCCTCGAAGCGGCGGCGCTGCTCCACCGGGTCAGTCAGTTCGGCAAAGGCGTTGGCAAGTTCGACCCCGCAGGCATAGAGCTCGAAGCGCTCTGCCACGCGAGGGTCGCTGGGTTTGGGCCGGGCCAACGCCGCCTCGCTGATCGGGTATTCGTACAGGATGGTGGCGCGCCCAATGCCGAGATGCGGCTCGATCCGGTCGCTGACGATGCGGCTGAAAATATCGCTCCAGGTGTCGTCGGGCGCGGTGCGCAGGCCGATGCGGTGCGCCTGGCTCGCGAGGTTTGCAACATCACCGCGGCTGTCATCGACCAGCGTATCCATCAGTTCGATGCCGGCATGGCGGGTGAAAGCCTCTGCCACGGTCAGACGCTCCGGAGCCACGAATGGGTCCATGGTGCGGCCGCGAAAGCTGAAGCATGATGTGCCCCCAACTCTGGCGGCCAATATCAACAGTGCCGCGCAATCGTCCATCAGCACCTCGTAGGGAGCATCTGCCCTATACCATTCCAGCATCGTGAATTCAGGGTGATGCAGGGTGCTGCGCTCGCGGTTGCGGAACACACGGGCGAAATCAACAATGCGTGTTTCGCCCGCCGCCAGCAGCTTTTTCGCGGCAAACTCAGGGGATGTGTGGAGATAGAGCGCGCCTCTCGCTCCGTCCAAACTGATTTCAGTGGTCGCGAACGCGTGCAAATGCGTCTCGTTGCCGGGCGAGATCTGCAGCGCAGCACCTTCGACGGTGACGAAATCACGTTCGGCAAACCAGTCGCGCAGGGCTGCGACAATACGGTTGCGCCCGATCAGAAAGGGCCGTCTGCGCTGGTGCTCATCACGCGACCACCAGCGCCGGGACGCGCCTGCCTGTTCGTCCATCGGGGCTTCCCTTCCCTTGCAAAATCTGTCAGTGACGCGCCAGTTTTGCAACAAAGTGGGCGCATCTGCGCCTGATTTACCGTCAGGATCATCACGTGACCAGAGTCATCGCCAGCTCCGTGCGCAAGGGCAACATCCTCGAAGTCGAGGGCCGCCTCTATGCCGTGCTGTCCGCCGAGAGCTTCTTTCCGGGCAAGGGCACGCCGACCACCCAGATCGACATGCGCCGCCTGACCGACGGCGTGAAGACCTCGCAGCGCTACAAGACGACCGAACAGGTCGAGCGCGCCTTCGTCGAGGACCGGGAGTTTTCCTATCTTTTTCAGGATGGCGACAACTTCGTCTTCATGAACCCGGAGAATTACGAGCAACTCACCGTGATGGCCGATACGGTTGGAGACTACGCCCCATATTTGCAGGAAGGCATGGTCTGCCAGCTCTCTATTTTCGAGGAAAATGCGGTCGGCATCCAGCTCCCGGCCCGCATCGTGCTTGAAGTTGTCGAAACCGAGCCTGCCATCAAGAACCAGACGGCCTCGTCGTCGTACAAGCCCGCCATCATGAACAATGGCGTACGCGTTATGGTGCCGCCACACATCGCGGTCGGCACCCGCATCGTGGTGCAGACCGAGGACGGTACCTACGTGGAACGCGCCAAGGATTGAGTTTTGGGCGTCATGGTCGGACTGTGACCCGACCATCCCCATCCGGTAC
>JBOFFB010000715.1:0-1589 GCA_051648385.1 Allobosea sp. | reverse complement strand
CATTGCCCTTTCGCAGCCTCGACTGATCGTCCTTGAAGACGACATCAAGGGTCCAGTGGAGGGCATTTTCGATGAGCCAATGGCCGCGCACGGCCTTTGCCGCTGTTGGTGCATCAAGTTTGGCAGAGGCGATGAAGTAGCGCGTGTCGAAACGGCAGCAATCCTTCAACTCGGTCCTTGAGCGGACCCGGATCAGGGTTCGGGCGCCGGGCAATCGCAGTTCGCCGGGGAAACGCCGGTCGCCGGAGAGCCAGTCCGTTTCGCTGGAAACAGTGACCTGCCGCTCCTCGATGCGCCCATGCCCCTTGTCGAGATCGACGATGGTGTGGAGAGAGCCTGCCGGGGCATCCTGAAAGTAGAGCTCGATCTCGTGGCGCAAGGTCGGTTGGTTCGCCTTCACGGCGAGAAGATAATCCGCCCCCTGATCGGTGATGGCCTTTGCGATTGTGGCATTGGTTGCGATGGCATCAATGGAAACGATGCTTCCCTTCAAGCCTTCATTGCGACCAAGCCGCTCCAGGATAACCGGTATGGCCGTGGTTTCGTTGCTCTTGTCGGATACCGCTTCCTGCCCCAGAACCAGCCGTGCCGTCGTAGCAAAGGCCGAAACCAGATGGAGCGCCGCCTTGCCCTGAGAGCGGTCGTGGCTGCGCCTTGATGTTTTGCCGTCAATGGCGACAAAATCCGGCTTGTCTGGCCATGTCTCGCGCACCCATGCTCTAGGGTCTGTGGGGATTCATCGTGAGTTGATCACAGCCGCTGCCAGATAGATCATGGCCTGAAAGCTCTGGTCCGTTTTATAGGCTCGCATAGCGATGCGCTTGAACTCTTTGAGTTTGCAGAAGAAGTTTTCGATCAGGTGTCGCCATTTGTAAATCTCAGTGTCGATTTGGAGAGGCACTGATCGACGCGGATGTTGCGAGATGACGATTTTCGCGCCGCGCTCGTTGAGATCGGCCACAATGTTGTTGCTATCGAAAGCCTTGTCGGCGAGTAGCGCACCGAACTCGATGCCATCGATGAGCGGCGCGACGCCGACCGTGTCGAAGCGATGGCCTGGCAGCAATTCGAACCGGACCAGATTGCCTAAAGCATCGGTCAGTGCCAGGATTTTGGTTGTCATCCCACCTCTTGAGCGACCAATGGTCTGGCTCTGAGTCCCCCTTTTGCGCCCTGACCGTGTCGGTGGACTTTGACGATGGTGGCATCCACCATGGCGTATTCCATGTCCGGTTCTTCAGAGAGGGCATCGAATATGCGTTTGAAAATGTCGGCTTCACGCCAGTCGCGAAACCGGCGGAATGCAGTGCTCCAGTTGCCAAACGCAGCGGGCAGGTCACGCCATGGGCTGCCCGTGCGCACAATCCAAAGCACCGCTTCAATGAACAGCCGGTTGTTTCTTCCGCTGCGACCGGGATCCATAGGTTTTCCCAGACAATGCGGTTCTATCTTCGCCCACTGGGCGTCTGTCAGTACAAAACGATCCATCCAAAGCGTGAATCACATTCGCGCTGATTTGTGAATCCCCACAGACCCTAGGCCACCACCCGCGAAAACACCTTGCGCACAGCCTTGGACAGCCGTCTGAT
>JBOFFB010000714.1:0-10032 GCA_051648385.1 Allobosea sp. | reverse complement strand
TGCCGGCCGACACGGACTTTGATGCCGACGATCAGGTCACGGTTCTGGTCAGCCACTTCGGCGCATTCGGCCGGTGCCATGAGGCGGACATTCTCGCTCTCGCCGACCATGATGGTCTTGGAGAAGCCATAGATGCCCGCAAACGAGACATGCAGATAGGCCAGGATGCGAGCCTCGGCCTTCTCGATCACATGCTTGCGAAAGCCCGCCCAATTGCCCGGCCCGGCGCTGCCGGTATCGACCGACGTGGTGACGCCGGAGGTGCGGCAGAACTCGTCGCCGTCGATGCCAAGCGACGTGCCACCCCAGTAGACATGGGTGTGCATGTCGATCAGCCCCGGCGAGACAATGTAGCCCGAGACATCGCGCACCTCGGTGTCCGCACCCGGCTTCAGGTCCTTGCCGCAAGCCGCGACCTTGCCGCCCATGAAGGCAACATCATGAATGCCGTCGAGGTTCTGCGACGGGTCGATGACACGCCCACCTTTCAGGATCAGATCATAGTTCATGGTGTTCCCCCCAAGATACGTGGTCTACGATGATGCGGCTTTTCCGGCGACCTCATCCGGTGTCTTGCCGACAAGCGCGCGGTATACCGCCGGATCTGTCGCGCCTTCGGTTCCGTAAATCACGATGCGTGATTGTGGGGTGAGCTTGAGCTTGTCGCGCATGTTGGGGTTTGCCGCGGCGACTCGAAAGCCTGCGAGGCCCGCCACACCTGATTCGCCACCGACAATTCCGATGGCGGCCAGATCGCGCATGGTCGCGATGGCAGCCTCGTCGGGTATCGCCATGAAGGCATCTGCACCGACGCTCAGCAATTGCCATGCGAGGATTGAGGGTTCGCCACAGGCAAGCCCCGCCATGACCGTGTCAAGATCGCCCTCGGCATTGCGGATGCTGCCCGCTTCAGCGCTCTTGAACAGGCAGGCCGCCTTGTCCGGCTCCACCACTGTCATGATTGGGCGCGCTGAACCCAGCTTTTCCCAACGATATGACAGTACGCCCGCCGCCAGCCCGCCGACGCCGCCTTGCACGAAGACATGGGTTGGTTTGCCGCCCTGTGCTTCGATTTCCTTGGCCAAAACGGCATAGCCCTGCATCACTGCCTTGGGAGTCTCTTCATAGCCCGGCCATGACGTGTCGGAGATAATGTGCCAGCCGTTGGCCGCAGCGGCGGCGGTCGATGCGCGCACGCTGTCATCATAGTGCGCGCCCTCGCGGCGCACCTCGGCACCGAAGCTGGCGATGGCATCGGCGCGGCCCTGGCTGACGCCCTCATGCACGTAGATCACGGCTCGGATGCCCGCACGGCGCGCGCCCCAGGCCACCGAGCGACCATGGTTGCCATCGGTGGCGCAGGTCACGGTCACCCCGTCCCGCCCCCGCTCCGCCACGAGCCGCTCGACGGCATAGGCACCGCCAAGTGCCTTGAAGCTCATCAGCTCGAAACGGTGGCCTTCGTCCTTGTACAGCACCTCAGCGACATTGCAGTCGCTGGCAAAACCCGGAAGCGAGCGCAGCGGCGTCGGCGCGTAGCCCGGCCACCTGCTGATGGCGGCATAAGCTTCTTCCGCCCCTGCCAGCGACAGGATGGCGCGCTCGGTGTTTCCATAGGCTCGCGCACGGTCGCAAGATGGATTGAGGATGAGACTGGAGGTTGGACCTGCGAACATCATGGTCGCATGGTCGACTTTGAGCAAGCCTCCGGTCAAGCTGTGTTTGTCGCATGCCCATCCGGCTGTCAGGACTGGGTGCCCAGTTCTTCGGCCTTCCTGGCTTTTTTATACATGTCTTCCGGCTGGATGAGGCCAGCGGACATGATCAGCTTCGCCGCTTCCTCGACCGAAATCGATATCTCGATCACGTCCTTGCGCGGCAGATAGAAGAAAAAACCCGTGGTCGGGTTCGGGCTGCACGGCAGGAATACCCCGATGTGCTCCTCGGTGCTTGGCAATTTCGTTGCGACTTCAGGGGCGGCATCTTTTGAGACGAAGACGAGCGACCACATCCCCTTCATCGGGTACTCGACCAGCCCCACAGTTCGGAAGGTAGTGCCCGTCGTCGAAAAGACCGTCGAGAAGATCTGCTTCATGCCCTTGTAAAGGCCACTGACCACCGGGGTGCGTTCCAGCAACCCTTCACCGGCTTCCAGCAAGGCACGCCCGACGAGATTGGCGGTGAGAAACCCGAGCATCGTCAGGCCGAACAGCGCGACCAGCAACCCGAAGCCCGGAATGGCGAAAGGCAGATAGCTTTCCGGCAGGATCGTTGATGGTATCAGCGGTTTCACCCAGCCATCGGCCAGCGAAATAAACCACCATGTGACCGCAGCGGTGATAGCAAGTGGACCAGCGATGACCACGCCGGTCAGGAAATAGCGGCGAAGGCGCGCCACCGCCCCATGGCTGCGTGCTCCATCCATGGCAATGTCGGTCAACACCGTGCCGATCTCGCGAGGATCAGGTCGCTGGTCCATCTGGTCTCCACGCTCCTTTGGCAATGATTGCGCACTGCATCATGACATGAAACGCAAAGAAGGTGGCGCGCTTATGCACCACCTCCCGGTCTAGCGATGGCGACGTTGCCGGGTACGGACTACTCGACCGTTACCGACTTGGCCAGATTGCGAGGCTGGTCGACGTCTTTGCCCATGACCAGCGCCGTGTGATAGGCAATGAGCTGGATCGGGATCGAATACACCATCGCGGTAAATGTCGGCGGCATGGTCGGCATGATGATGGTAGCTTCGGTCTGGATCGTCGTTTCGGCAGCGCCCTTTTCATCCGTGATCAGGATGATGCGACCCCCGCGCGCAGCGACCTCGTGCATGTTGGACGCTGTCTTCTCGAACAGATGATCGTGCGGCGCGACGACAATCACCGGCATGTCCTCGTCGATCAGCGCGATCGGTCCATGCTTCAGTTCGCCAGCTGCGTATCCCTCGGCATGGATGTACGAGATCTCCTTGAGCTTCAGCGCGCCTTCGAGCGCCAGCGGAAAGCTGGTGCCGCGTCCGAGATAAAGCACATCTCGTGCCTTGCTGAGCTTGTGGGCCAGCTTTTCGATCTGGACCTCGGTCTTGAGTGCCTGTGTCATCAGGCCCGGCAGCATGATCAGTTCGCGGACCAATTCCTTCTCGCGCTCAGCCGTAATGGTGCCGCGCATGCGACCTGCGGCAATAGCGATGCTGGCCAGCGTGACCAGCTTGCAGGTGAACGCCTTGGTCGATGCGACACCGATCTCGGGGCCGGCCGTGATCGGGGCGACGATGTGGCTTTCGCGCGCGATCGTCGAGGTAGGAACATTGACGACCGACAGGATCGTCTGGTTCTGGCTCTTTGCGTAGCGCAATGACGCCAGCGTGTCGGCTGTTTCGCCAGACTGCGACAGAAACATCGCCACGCCGTTTTTCGCCACAAGTGGTGGCTCGCGGTAGCGGAACTCCGATGCGACATCGATGTCGCACGGCACGCGAGCGATGGTCTCGAACCAGTAGCGGGCCGTGAGGCCTGCGAGATAGGCCGTGCCGCACGCCGACATCGACAGGCGCTCGACCTTGGCCCAGTCCAGCGGCTGCTCGAATGGCATGCGGACCTTGGAGGAGACCATGTCGATGTAGGTGGTCAGGGTGTGGGTGACCACCTCTGGCTGTTCGTGGATTTCCTTGGCCATGAAATGGCGGTGGTTGCCCTTGTCGACGAGAGCAGCACCTGCCGCGACCAACTGCGCTGGGCGCTGAACGACCTTGCCGTCGACATTGCGGAACTCGACCGAGTTGCGATGCAGAATCGCCCAGTCGCCATCTTCGAGATAGGCGATCATGTTGGTGAAGGGTGCGAGCGCGAAAGCATCGGAACCGAGATACATTTCGCCATCACCGATGCCGACGGCCAATGGCGGACCATTGCGCGCGCCGATCAGCAGATCTTCCTCGCCGGTGAACAGGAAAGCCAGCGCGAAAGCGCCGCGCAGCCGTGGCAGTACAGCTGCCACAGCATCCACAGGCTTCAGCCCGCGATTGATCTCGCGGGTGACAAGGTGCGCAACCACTTCGGTGTCGGTTTCAGATTCGAAGCGAAAACCCTCGGATTCAAGTTCGGTCCGGAACTCGGCAAAGTTCTCGATGATGCCGTTGTGGACGACCGCGAGCTTGTCGGTTGCGTGCGGATGAGCGTTGGGAACGCTGGGCCGACCATGGGTGGCCCAGCGAGTATGGCCGATGCCGATCAGGCCTTCGAGGGGGCGCTTCGACAGTTCAACTTCAAGATTACGCAGCTTGCCTTCGGCCCGGCGGCGGGTCAGCAATCCGCCTTCGAGGGTCGCAACACCGGCGCTGTCATATCCGCGATATTCCAGCCGACGTAGCGCCTCGACAACATCGAGCGCCACAGGGTTCTTGCCAAGAATTCCAACAATACCGCACATGTTCCAGGCCATCCTTGATATGGGAGTTCCGACCCTCAAAGCGTGCTCGGAACAGAGATTGTTCTGGCCAAAGGGCTAACTGCTTTGGCCCATCTCCACTAATCAAATTGATTGAACAGATATGAAAGGAACCGCCAGTTCTCGCGAATTTCGCGCGTTTGGCGATGCAATCACCTCTTTTTCTTGTCCTTGTTGCGTTCACGAAACCCTGCCGCCCAGCCTGCATAAGACACTTGGCGCGCCCGTCCAACTGCCAGCGCATCTGCCTCCACATCCTTTGTGACCACTGAGCCTGATCCGACATAGGCACCTGCCGCGATCTCAACTGGCGCGACAAGCGATGAGTTGGAGCCGATAAATGCCCCCTCACCGATCACGGTCCTGAATTTCGAGAAGCCATCGTAGTTGCACGTGATGGTTCCAGCTCCGATGTTTGCGTAGGCCCCAATCGAGGCATCCCCGATGTAGCTCAGATGGCTGACCTTCGCGCCCTTGCCCAGCGTTGCCGCCTTGATCTCCACGAAGTTCCCAACCTTCGCTTTCTCGCCCAGATGAGCACCTGGCCTCAGTCGGGCGAACGGACCGACGCTTGCACCGGACCCGACGTGCGCGCCTTCAAGATGAGAGTTTGCATGAATCACGGCACCGTCCTCTACAACGACGCCACGTCCAAAGAAAACATTTGGTTCAACAACTACATCGCGGCCAATCTTCGTGTCATGATGCAAGTAGACGGTGGCTGGATCAATCATTGTCACGCCCGAGCGCATCGCGGCCTCGCGCAGGCGTGTCTGCATGGCAGCTTCGGCTCTGGAGAGCTGTACACGGTCATTGACACCCTGCACCTCTTCCTCGGGGGCAACCAGCACGCCGGTTGACAGGCCCATACCGCGTGCAATCGCCGGTGCGTCGGTCAGGTAATACTCGCTCTGGGCATTGGCATTGCCGATCTTCGTCAGGATGTTCATGGCGTGTTGACCACTGATGGCCAGCAAACCGGCATTGCAAAGCGGAATGGCGCGCTGGGCCTCGTCGGCATCCTTGTGCTCGACGATTGCCTCGAGCTGGCCGCCCCGCACAATCATGCGACCATAACCAGCAGGGTCTGAAGCTTCGAAGGCCAAGCCAACGACGGACTGGTCGTTTTGCAGTTGTTCGCGCATGCGCAAGAAAGTTTCTGCGGTCAGCAGCGGCGTATCGGCAAAAGCCACGACAACATCGTCAAATCCCCGTGCAAGCGCATCGCGTGCGGCAAGCACAGCGTGCGCCGTCCCAAGCCGCTCGTGCTGGACAAATACTTCGGCAGATTCGAAGGCCTTACGCGCTTCAGAAGCGACATCCTCGCGATCTGGCCCGACAACAACGGCGACATGGGTGGCTCCAGCCGCGGTCACAGCGTGGATAACATGCGAAAGCATGCTGCGCCCGGCGATGGCATGCATCACTTTCGGCAGGCTCGATTTCATACGCGTGCCCTCGCCCGCCCCAAGAACGATGGCAAGACAGGTCCGCGTGGAGACTGACCGGATAATCATGATGTCGCCTCATGGCTGGTATTGAACACGCTGGAATCAATGAATTGTGTGCCGAAGGCATAGAGTAGCGTTTGGCTGATTTCAAACATCACTGGCACGTGGCACAAAGCGTGCTAAGAGCAAGCTCGCAGGCAACGCTCCGGCAGTTCCTTTTCCAGTATACTGGCTGATCCAACCCGGCATGACCCATTCTCTGACCCGTCGACAATCGCTCGCAGGCCTCGCCTTGGTCAGCGCCACGGGAGCCCTGCCCGCGTTCGCACAACAGAACGGCCTTGTGGCTTTCCCGGGCGTGATTGGCGACGGGCAACGCTTCGAGGCGGCACACGTGGTCGAACTGGCGCGTGGGCTGGCAAAACGGCCAATGGTGCCAAACCCACCCGATCTTCCAGATGGCCTCGCTCAACTGTCGCTTGATGCTGCCTCCCAGATCAGGCTGCAGCCGCAGCACATGATCTGGGGCGGGGAACAACGCGGCTTTGCGGTGGAGCCAATGCACCGTGGCTCGATCTTCAGCAACCAAGTTTCGATATTTGTTGTCGAAGATGGCTTCGTACGTCGCATCAGTTTTGACAAGTCCCGCTTCGACTATGGCCGGGTGCCTGTGCCGGCGACGGCGAATGATCTGGGTTTTTCCGGATTCAGGCTGCATGTCGGTGGCGACAGCCTTCATGAAGCCGCGATATTTCAGGGTGCAACGTTCTTTCGGGCTGTTGCGCGCGGGCAGGTGTTTGGCGCGGCAGCCCGTTCGCTGGTGCTGAGGCCAGGTGAGCAACGTGGCGAGGAAATTCCTGTCTTTCGTGCTTTCTGGATCGAGCGACCCGGCCCGGCGGCGACTGTGCTGACTGTCCACGGCCTGATCGATTCCGAAAGCACGACTGCTGCGGTCCGTATGACCATCAGACCGGGCGATATGACCATCAATGACATCGAGTTGACGCTCTTTGCCCGGGTGCAACTCGAAAATGTCGGATTTGGCGGCATGATGGGGACGTTTCTTTTCGGCCCGCAGCGGCGGCGCGTGTTCGACGAGGTTCGTCCGGCGGTTCACGAAGTCTCCGGGTTGCAGATCAGGACCGGGGCAGATGAGTGGCTCTACCGGCCGCTGAACAACCCGGAACAGCTGCAGATTTCAGCGTTCATTGACACGAACCCGAAAGGGTTTGGTCTGGTGCAGCGCGAGCGTGACTACAACGCATACCAGGATGATGACCAGCGCTTCGAGATGCGCCCCAGTCTTTGGGTCGAGCCACTTGGAGATTGGGGTCAGGGCGCTGTGCAGCTCCTGGAAGTACCGACCGATTCAGAGGTCAACGACAACATCATCTGCCATTGGCGCCCTCGGCAGGCCATTGCAGCCGGTTCAGAGACAACTTTGTCGTGCCGCCAGTTCTGGTGCTGGCAACCGCCAGAGAAGCCACCAGTGGCGATTGTCCGGTCGGTCAGGCAGGGGCGCGGGACACAAGGCCGCCGCCGTCGCTTTTTCGTCGATTTTGCGGGCGATGGCCTTGCAGACGTCACAGTTGCCCAGAGTGTGAAGGTCATGTTGTCCACGACACCCGGGACTATCCACAATATGCGCCTCGTGCCTTATCCTGAACGGAAGACCTTGCGCGTATCCTTCGAGCTTGATCCTGGAACGGAAAGCTCCTGCGAGATGCGGCTTCTGCTTGAAGCCGCTGGCCGCCCCATCACCGAAACCTGGCTGAACCGATGGACGCCGTAGCCGATCGCAAATCCCGTGCGGGGCTTCGGCAAGTTGAGCCTGCGCTGCCGCCTGAGTCGCGGCTGGCCATGCCGACCCAATCGCTGCGTCGCTGGAGCCGTACCGAAGAACGGTCGCACGCGCGCCCGGCAGACTGGAACACGCCGTGGGTTGCGCGCATCTTCGTCTTCTGCTCCGCCTTGGCGCTGACCGCCTATGGCGTGCGCGAGATGTACGAGGTCGTGTCGGTCAGCCGGACGACAGCGCTGCAGTATCTGTTGCTGATTTTCTTCACGGTGAATTTCTCCTGGATCGCACTTGCTTTCACCAGCTCGATCCTTGGCTTTGTCATCCTGCTTGTGAAAAAACCTGAAACGCCGCGCGCGTCTAGCCTGTCGCAACGCACTGTCGTCGTCATGCCGATCTACAACGAGGCAACGTCCCGAACATTCGCGGCAATGGCAGCGATTCGCGAGTCCATCGAGGCGACCGGCCTTGGCGCAAACTTCGACTATTTCATCCTGTCAGACACGACCAACCCGGACATCTGGATAGCAGAGGAACGTGCTTTCCTGGCCTTGCGCGAACGGCTTGGGCCGGGCGTGCGACTATATTATCGGCACCGCCCCAAGAACCATCATCGCAAGGCCGGAAACATCGCCGATTTCGTGACACGCTGGGGTGGCCACTACGAGCACATGCTGGTGCTCGACGCCGACAGCCTCATGACCGGCTATTGCATCGTTCGGCTGGCTGCCGCGATGGAGGCTGATCCCGATGCCGGCATCATCCAGTCGTTGCCACTGATCATCAACCGCAACACGCTGTTCGCCCGACTGCAACAGTTCGCGGCACGGGTGTATGGGCCGGTGATCGCCACCGGCCTCGCGCAATGGGCTGGTCGGGACTGCAACTATTGGGGCCATAACGCCATCATCCGCACAAGAGCCTTCGCGGCTCATTGCGGGTTGCCTGATCTCAAGGGCAAGCCTCCCTTTGGCGGCCACATCATGAGCCATGACTTTGTCGAGGCGGCGCTCATCAGGCGGGCGGGCTGGGCCGTTTACATGCTGCCCGACCTGCATGGCTCCTATGAGGAAAGTCCGCCATCCTTGATCGACTTGTCGGCCCGTGACCGGCGCTGGTGCCAGGGCAACCTTCAGCATAGCCGCGTCATGTTCGCCCGCGGGCTGAAGTGGCCGACGCGGCAGCATTTCGCCACCGGTATCATGGCCTACATGGCCTCGCCCTTCTGGCTGATGCAGCTTGTGGTCGGGATCGCGCTGGTGTTGCAGGTCAAATATGCGCGTCCGGAATACTTCACCAACGAGTTCACGCTTGTGCCGATCTGGCCAAAGTTCGACCCCGAGCGCTCGCTGGCGCTGTTCGGCCTGACCATGGCTATTCTGCTGGCACCAAAACTGTTCGGTTGGCTTCTGACGCTTCTGAACGGCGCCGAACGGCGCGCCTGTGGCGGCGGCATCAGGTTGACGATTTCGGCCATTCTTGAAATCATCATGTCAGCGCTGCTGGCACCAATCATGATGGTCATACAGTCCGGCTCGGTGTTCCAGATCATCCTCGGGCGCGACACTGGCTGGAACCCGCAGCGGCGCGATGATGGCTCGATACCGCTTCAGGATATCGTGCGTCGGCATCGGCTGCATACCGCACTTGGGGTGTTCACCGGTGTGGTTGCGTTCCTGATCTCCACCTCGCTGTTTGCGTGGATGTCACCAACAATCCTGGGACTGTTGCTGGCCATTCCGCTGTCCTGGGCCAGTGGTCAACTCGCGATCGGGCTCTGGCTGAAGCGTCGCAAGCTTCTGGTGACGCCAGAAGAAGGCGCGCCGCCTGCCATCGCGACACGCGCCAACGAATTGCAGAGAGAGTTTGCCCTCTGGCGGCACGATGATGAGGACGGCCTGCTGGCGCTGCATCAGAATCCGGAGCTCTTCGACATCCATGATGAAATGCTGCCGACATTGCCAACCAGAGCACGAGGCCAGATCGAAGCCGAGCGTGCCGTGGCGCAGGCCAAGCTTGTCGACGCGACCACGATCGATGAGGCGGTTGCTTGGCTGAAACCGAAGGAGCGCATGGTGGTGCTGCACGACCGGGCGCTGTTGTTCCTGCTGCAGCAACTTGATGGCCCGGTGAGACCGTCCGCGATCGCGGCAGTTTAGAGCACTGCGCACAAAGCATGCCCTCGCGAAGGCGAGGGTGGGTACCGGTTTTGTGACACACTACACGACACGATTGTTTGAGAGCGGCAATTGGCTGCTATTTTGGTGATTCATCCTCGCCAAAGGAGCATCACCATGGCCTCCAATTTTGTTGCCGCCCTCGCATCGAAGCTATCGC
>JBOFFB010000713.1:0-2934 GCA_051648385.1 Allobosea sp. | reverse complement strand
CAGGATTTCCTCCTGCGTGGTGCCTTCGAGGGTCGGCCAGAGCGCCGCCAGCGGTCCGGGTCTCTTCATATCGCCCAGCAGTCGTGCTGCCACCTCATTCCGTGCAAGCTCCTTCAGGGTAAACATCCGGTGTGAACCGCGGTTAAGCGGCCTTGACGGCGCCCTGCTTTGCAGCCTTCCAGTTCCATGGGAGCAGTTCTGGCAAGCGTGAAGCAGGGAGGTCAGAAATGCGTGCGATGATATCGGCAAGCCAGGCTTGAGGGTCGATATCGTTCAATTTCGCTGTTGCAATCAACGTATACATGAAGGCGGCGCGCTGGCCACCGCGCTCTGATCCGGCGAATAACCATGCCTTTCTGCCCAAAGCCACCCCGCGCAGGGACCGTTCTGCGGCGTTGTTTGTCAGGCAAACGTGGCCGTCCTCCAGAAAGAGCTTGAAGGCAGGCCAATGCCCTG
Source organism: Allobosea sp. (assembly GCA_051648385.1). Taxonomy (GTDB): domain Bacteria; phylum Pseudomonadota; class Alphaproteobacteria; order Rhizobiales; family Beijerinckiaceae; genus Allobosea. The sequence continues at coordinate 2,478 of JBOFFB010000713.1, read as the reverse complement.
GCGACAGCAGGTAATCGATCGCCTTTGCCACCTTTGCGTGTTTTGAAAGGAGCGCGCGTTCGCCCAGCAACCATCGTTCCAGATCTTCGACCAATGGACCTGACAGTTGTTGTCGGACCTCAAGACGCGCTTCGGGGGTATGGCCTTTAATCGTGCGCTCGATGTCAAACAGCGCATCGATCCGGCGGACTGCTTCAAAGGCTATAGGCGAAATTTCTTTGGGTGACTTTCCTTTGCGGATATTGCTTTCAATATCTGCGAGTTCGAAGAATTTGCGCCGCGCGTGGGCCCAACATAGCGCAGAGGTCACAGGCCCGGACTGGCGCTTGAGGTCGTAAAGCTGGTTATATCCAGCATAGGCGTCAGCCTGAAGAATGCCTTGCCACCCTGCCAGATGCGCCGTTGGATGTTCACCACCGCGATCACGGGAGAAGCGAAAGACCACTGCTGGCGGCGCATTGCCAGCCCAAGGTCGATCGTCGCGCACATATGTCCAGAGCCGGGCTGTCTTTGTCCCACCCCGAGCCAACAGCGGCACGGTGGTATCATCACCGTGCAGCCGCAGGGCTGCGCGCACATGGGCTTCGATCAAGGCGTGAAGAGGCTTGAGCAACTCGGCGAGAGCACCCACTTGATCGGCCAGCGTTGACAGGCTCAGATCAACGCCTTCACGCGCATAGCGCTCGGATTGGCGGTTCAGGGGCTGGTGCTGTCCGTACTTTTCATAAATGATCATTGCCAGCAGGCTGGGCCCTGCCCATCCACGCGGGATAGGGTGGAACGGCGCTGGCGGCTGGCTGATCTTTTCGCAATTCCGGCAGGTGAACTTCTCACGCACGGTCTGGATCACCTTCCACTGCCGCGGCACGACCTCAAGCGTATCGGTGACATCTTCACCCATCTTCACGATACGGTCCGACCCGCAACAGGTGCAGCTGATCGGTGCGTCCACCACCACGCGTTCGCGTGGCAGATGCTCTGGGAACGGCTTCTTCACTGGCTTGCGGCGCTCGAAGCTGCTCACCTTCGTGGTCTTTCTGGCTTCCAACTCCGCGCGCAACGCATCTTCTGCAGCAGAGGCTTCCAGCTCTTCAAGCTGCAGTTCCAACTGGTCAATCAGCTTCGCGGTGCGCTCTGCGCTGCGGCCATACTTGTCGCGCTTGAGGAGCGCTATCTCAAGCTTGAGAGCAGCGATCATTGCCTCAGATGCTGACACGATGGCCTTTGAACGGGTCAGTTCGGCCTTTGTGGCGGCCAGCTCAGTGCGCAGTTTTTCGAGTTCGGAGGTAGCATCAGACATGTCTGATTTATACTGCACCGCTCTCAAAAAGCCCATATAAAATGGGGATCCAGACTGAAATTATCCCGTCTTTTTAGGCCTTTGCGTCCAGCGTGGATTCCGCCAGTCAATGCCTTCGAGAAGATAGGCCATCTGCGCTGCAGATATCGCAACGGCGGTCCCCTCCTGGCTCACTGGCCAGACGAATTTCCCCGCCTCGAGCCGCTTGAGATACAATGACATGCCGACCCCGTCATGCCAGAGCAGTTTCACCAGATCGCCTTTGCGGCCCCTAAAGCAAAAAATTTCGCCACCATGCGGGTCGCGCCCGAGGCCCTGCTGCACGGCCAGCGCCAGGGTGTTCATTCCGCGCCGCATATCCGTCACTCCGCCCGCGATCCAAACCTTCGTGCCAGCAGGGAACGCGATCATGACGGATCCAGCACTTGCACAAGACGCGTCAGCACCACCGGATCGATTGCTGCCGCAACCGAAAGACGCCTGCCGTTCAGAAGCGTGATCTCTGCCTGGTCGACCGAGGTCGGCAAAGGTGTCGGTTCTGACGCCGCCGGCAAGGCTGTATTTTCCGGGGGCGCGACTGTCACCGGCATGAACCGCAGCGGCGTAGCACCGCCCGCAAGTTCGCCGTTGCGATACTGACGCCGCCAGCGCACCAGCAGCGTTCTGCCAATATCATGGCGACGCGCTGTCTCGGCCATACTCCCACGCGGGCCGAAACTCTCTTCTACAATGCGAACCTTCTGCACATCCGTCCAGCGCCGACGGCGCCCGGTATCGGTGACAGATAGGATCTCGACTTCGGGTCTGTATCTATGCTCGGACATAGCGTCGGAGTTAAGCGAAAGACCTCAAACCAAAAAGACGGCCCCCGCCGAATGACTACGAAATACCCGGGGTTTTGCTCCTGTTACTTCATAATCCGGTAAACGGATGATTCCGAGACAAAATACTGCCTCTCGTCGGTGTATTTCACGGCCAGATCGCGGGGCGTCAGATCCTCATGCTCGAGCGCAAACTCGAGGATGTCCGCCCGCGTCTCGTCCGGGAGGCGGTTCCACACGGACCCGGGGTGCGGCGCTGCGTCCTCAAGAGCATCAAGCCCCCCGTCCGACCACCGATCATACCAGCGGTAATAGGTCGTGCGGGGGATGCCCAGCATGGCCAGCGTCTGGCGAGCC
>JBOFFB010000712.1:0-3615 GCA_051648385.1 Allobosea sp. | reverse complement strand
GTTGGCAATCTGAAGGTTGCGCTCGACGTCGTGCCCGAGCTTGCCAACATCGATGTGGTCCGCACCTGGGCAGCCATCGTCAATGGCACTGCTGACTGGAAACCGCTGCTGGGGGAAGCCGCGCGCGCGCCCGGCTTTTTCATGTGTTTCTTTCCCTGGATGGGCTTCACGGCAGGCCCGGTGGTGGCGCGCGCCATCGGGGACCTCGTCATGGGTCGTGAACCGGAAGTTGATCTCGCGCCGTTCCTGATCGGCTCTCGTTAGAGCACTGCGCGCATGATGGGCTGCCGCCATTGCAGATAGGTCATGCTCGCATGGCCGGCGCATCAGAAGTTGGCCTCCAACCGCGTGTTCATCACCATTTCTGCGACGGTTGCCGCATTGGGCAAGCGCAAAAGCAGCGAAACGGCCTCTGCGACAGTCTCTGGTTTCAGGCGGTTTGCAGCTGCCGTAGCTCCCGGCAGGCCGGCAATCAATTCGGTGTCAATCGCACCGGGACATAAGGCCGTGACGCGCACGCCATCCTCCCAGCCTGCAAACTTTGCTGCATGGCTCAATGCCAGCAGGGCGTGTTTGGACATCACATAACCGAGCGGGGCTGACGGGTCGCGGTAGCGCTTCGCATCTGTCGAGGCGATGTTGATGATGCGGCCATGGCCCGTAGCCTTGAGTGCCGGCAGCGCTCGACTGATCGTCCGGAACGGTGCCTTGACGTTCACCGCCCACATCTCGTCAAGCGCATTCTCATCGGGATGATCGAACGAGAAACGGCGCAGGACGCCAGCATTGTTGATCAGACCATCCAGCTTGCCATGAACGGCAATAGCTTCATCGATGAAGCTATCGGCACTTGCAGGATCAAGTGCGTCGAAGCGATGAAAGGTGCAACGCTCGTCAAGCCTGAGCCGCGTGCGCGTTGCGGCAATGTCGCGAACGCCGAGCGCAACCGTGTAACCGTCCGCATGCAGCCTCAGGGCGATCGCCGCACCAAGGCCGCGCGATGCACCAGTGATCGCGATCACGCGGCCAACAGCTTCCAGCACGGTTGGATTGGTTCTGGTTGATGTCATTCTCAGAACAACCCTTGATAGACGCCGCCATCATTGACGATGTTCTGACCCGTCATGAAGCCCGCCTGCGCACTGCACAGATACGCGACCAGATCGCCGCACTCCGCAGGGTCTGCAAGCCGGCCTGCGGGGCAGCCCTTCAGGCGATCTTCCTTGATCGCCTCATAAGTCGTGTTCAGCCGCTTGGCGTGACCATGCCAGTTGGTGTGCAAAGCATCGGTGTCAAACAGACCGGGGCAGACGCTGTTGACGGTGACGTTATGCGGGATCAACTCGCGGGAGATCGATGCAATGGCACCTGACAACGCGAGCCGCGCGGCGTGACTGTGCGCAAAGCCGACTTGCGGAAATTTGATGAAGCTGACCGAGATCGACACCACACGTCCGAACTTGCGCTCGGACATCCCCGGCGTGACGCGGCGGATCAAATCCATCGCCGAAAAGAAATGGTCATCCCACCATCTCAGCCACTCGTCCCGCTCCCAGCCGCGAAAATCACCCGGAACCTGCCGAACGCCGGGGTTGCAGACCAGAATGTCAGCATCCGGACATTTCGCCAGAATGGCGTCGCGGCCCTCAGCTGTGTTGACATCGGCCGCCACGGTCGAAACCTTGACGCCCGTGAGCTGGCGGATCTCGTTGGCGGTGGACTCCAGTGCCTCGCGATTGCGCGCGATGATGGTCACATCGACGCCTTCATGGGCCAGCGACATGGCACATGCCTTGCCAAGACCCCTGCTGGCTGCACTGACGATAGCCTTGCGGCCTTTCAAACCAAGATCCATGTCAACCTGCCATCACACCAAGATCGATCATGCCGCGCCTGAGACCCTGAAGGGGTTCTGCAGCCAAAGATTGCAGTGGAGCGCGCGGCTTTCCGCCGCCGGGGAAGCCCTGCATGTCCATGGCCGCCTTTGTGGCCGGATACAGCGTGCGCCCGCCCGTGATGAACAAGTCCGTCATCCTGCGCCCTGTCTCCTGCAAGGTTTCCGCTTGTCGCGCCTTGCCGCCGCGCGCCGCATAGAAAAGTTCGAGGCAACCGGCCCAGACATTGGGGAAGCAGTCGACAGTGCCGTCGGCGCCAAGGCTGACTGCAGGCGCGCCGAACATCGATGAGGGACCACAGAAGACCCTGAGCCGATCCTTCACGGTGATCATGGTGGCGTAGAAATTGTTCCAGTCACCGGAACTTTCCTTGATCGCAACCACCTTGTCGAGATCGGCAAGCCTGTCCGCCAGAGCAGGCGTGACGGCGTTCACGGCGTTACCGGGTATGTTGTAGACCATGATGGGCAGCGACACCGCAGCATTGACCACAGTGTAATGCGCGAAAATCTCCTCGTCGGACAGTTTCACGAAGTAGGGTGGCAACACAAGGATACCATCAGCACCTGCTGCCTGTGCCTCATGTGAGAGCGCAATCGTCTCGGTTGGACCGACGCAGCCGACTCCGACGATGACAGTACCACGACCTGCGACAGCCGTCACAGCATCGGCATAGACGGCCCTGCGCTCCTCGAATGACAGGCTCCAGAACTCTCCGGTGCACCCGCTGGCAACCACGCCGGTGGCCCCAAGGCTCATCAGCCGTTCGATGTTGGCGCGAAACCCGGCGCGATCAAGCTCGCCATTGGCGGCGAACGGCGTTGTGACCGCAGGCATCGGACCGGCCCAGTTGATGCTGTGTTTATCCATGGCTTTTCCCTGATATGTCATAGTCATGTACGAGCGTCGGATTGGGCGAAGCTCACGTCGAGGCGCGCGCCACTGACCGTGTCAAAGGCATGCAGACGACTTGTCCGGAGACTGAAGGCAGCAGCTGAGCCAATGCTCAGCATCATGTCCGGCTGCGCTCTCAGCACCGCTGGCTCTCCACCGATATCGGCCATCACGATCGTTTCGTGTCCGGTTGGTTCGACCACCCTGATGGTAGCAGAAAACGGCCCGCAACCGAGAAGGATATCCTCTGGCCTGACCCCCAGCGTGACGGCGCGTCCCGGCTCGCCGCCTGCTGTCACGGCCAATTGCACGCCATTGCGAACAAACGCCAGACCAGAACCCGAAGGCTCAAGCTTGCCGGGCAGAAGGTTCATCGCTGGTGAGCCAATGAAACCAGCGACGAACAGGTTCGCGGGCTTCTCATAGACGTCCATCGGGACCCCAAACTGCTGCAGGTCACCCTCATGCATCACCGCGATGCGATCGGACATGGTCATTGCTTCGAGCTGGTCATGGGTAACATAAATGAAGGTCTTGCCGAGTTTCCGGTGCAGTTCGATCAGCTCAGCCCGCATGTGCGCCCGCAGTTTGGCGTCCAGGTTGGACAATGGCTCATCGAGCAAAAACACCTTGGGATCACGCACGAGCGCACGACCCAGCGCCACACGCTGCTGCTGACCACCCGAGAGCTGGCGCGGCTTGCGATCGAGCAGCATTCCAAGTTGCAAAGTTGCGGCAACCGACGCAACCTTTGCGTCTCGTTCAGCCCGTCCGACGCCGCGTTTCTTCAAAGGGTAAGCGATGTTCTCCGCCACGCTCATGTGCG
>JBOFFB010000711.1:0-2265 GCA_051648385.1 Allobosea sp. | reverse complement strand
AAATGGGTGTCGCAGGTCAGCAACTCTGCACCGGCCAAGCGCGCAGTGGCATAGACAATGGCATCTGCCGTTACGAGTTTATGCGTCCGGCAAAGCTCCGCTGCTGCCAGCGCGATGTCGGTATCGAGCGGCTGAACCGTGCACATCATGCTGAAGGCCAAGACCTGATCAGCCTTGTCTTCTCCCACCTCTCGCACCGTAAGCGTGTGCTGACGGCTACCTTGCGGCGAGGTGGGTGCTGGGTCGTATGATGATGACCCGGACGGTCGTTATCGTCCTTAAGCCTATGCGTAAGGACGGTTATGGATTCCCGGACAGAGATCATCAACCAGATTGCGCGTCGCCGCCGGTGGCCCGTCGAGGACAAGGTGCGATTGCTGGAGCTTGCGATGCAGCCAGGCGCTTCGTTGGCCGCCATCGCAGATCGGCATGGTGTGAGCCGCAGCTTGTTGTTCCTGTGGCGCAAGCAGGCGCAGGCGGGGCTGATGCCAGGTGTTGTGCCGGGTGTTGTACAAGGTATTGTGCCGCGCGTGACGCCGCCGGTGACTGAACAGAAGCCGATGTTTGCGTCGGTCGTGGTCGCGGAGCCTTCGCTTCGGCCAGCACCGCCGGCAGTCGCGCCCGGCAGGCAGACTGCGCATAAGATACCAGCGCGGCCAGGCTGCATGGTTGAGATCAGCCTCGGCAATGGTCGCGTACTCAAGGCCGATGAGGGGATTTCGCCGGAACGGTTGGCCGGGCTGGTTGCGGCGCTCGATCGATGACGGTTCTGGGTCTGACGTCGCCACTGGCGAGCGCGCGCATCTACATGGCGTTGGCTCCGGTAGATATGAGGAAGGGTTTTGATGGTCTGGCCATGGTGGCGCAGGACATCATGAAGAAGGATCCGTTCCGCGGTCACCTGTTCATCTTCCGGGGCAAGCGGGCTGATCTGGTGAAAATCCTGATGTGGGACGGCACGGGTCTGTGCCTGTTTGCCAAGCGGCTGGAGCGAGGCCGTTTTGTCTGGGCTATGACCCAGGAGGGCGAGGTGGTGCTGACGCCAGCGCAGCTGTCGATGCTGCTTGAAGGCATCGACTGGCGCTCGCCACTGCGCACGGATCAGCCACGGCGGGCGGGTTGAGCGGCAGCATCAGAATGACCAAGATCCAAGGATAATTGACGTATAATCAATAGCTTGAGCAGATCAGGCATGGTATGTTCCACACCATGATCGAAGCAGTTGGACAAGGTGCTGATGAGGTGGTGCGCCTGCGCGCCATCATCGCTGCGCAGGCCACTGCACTCGATGCAGCACAGGCCGAAGCCGCTGCGGCCAAGGCTGGTCTGATCGCCAAGAGCCTGGAGATCGAGAAGCTCAAGATCCTGATCGCGCGGCTTAGACGCATGCAGTTCGGGCGCTCATCCGAGAAGCTCACCCGCGAGATCGAACAGCTTGAGTTGCGGCTGGAGGAGCTGGAATTGGTCGAGGCGGCAGCTGTGCCGGACGCTGATGATGCACCTGCTCCTGACGCAGCTGCTATCAGTGCAAAGCCTGTGCGCCGGCCCTTGCCAGAACATCTGCCGCGCACCGAGATCGTGCACACACCATCGATCGTGAGCGACCCTGCCTGCGCTTGCCCATCCTGTGGAACGGCAGGCAAGTGGCGCAAGGTGGGTGAAGATATCCGTGAGGTACTGGAGTATGTGCCGGGCCGCTTCGAAGTGATCCGCCATGTGCGGCCCGCCTTCTCCTGCCGGATTTGCGAGAACATGACGCAAGCCCCGATGCCAAGCCTGCCGATCGAGCGCGGCATGGCCGGACCGGGGCTGATCGCCCAGGTGCTGGTCGGCAAATACTGTGATCATCTCCCACTTTATCGGCAGGCCGAGATCTTTGCCCGCGAGGGCGTGGAGATTGAGCGCTCGGTCATGGCAGGCTGGGTCGCCAAGGCCGCTGGTCTCGTTGCGCCGCTGGTTGATGCCATCGGTGCCCATGTGATGAAGGCCGAGCGACTGCATGCAGATGACACGCCCGTGCCGGTGCTGGCACCGGGCCTCGGGCGCACGAAGACAGGAAGGCTCTGGGTCTATCTGCGTGACGAACGCCCCTATGGCGGGCAGGACCCGCCCGCAGTGCTCTATCACTATACGCCAGATCGCAAGGGGACACGACCGCGCGAACATCTCAAACCCTTCGCAGGCTTCCTGCAGGCCGACGCCTATTCCGGCTTCAATGAGCTTTACGTGCCGGGGCCTGATCGACCTGTCGCAGCGACTGAGGTT
>JBOFFB010000710.1:0-3037 GCA_051648385.1 Allobosea sp. | reverse complement strand
TATATCGAATTATAGATGAAGAGACTCGTTGTTGTTGACCGCATTCTACTAGTTAGCCTTGAACCCTGAAATGTTCCATTGGGAGTGTAAGTTTTTTGGGCACTGTGAACCCCTGAGGAGGGGGTGGTGCCATGAAGCGGAAGCGATACACGGACGAGTAGATTGCCTTTGCCCTGCGGCAGGCGGAAAGCGGCACGGCGGTGGCCGAGATCTGCCGCAAGCTGGGCGTTTCCGAGCCGACATTCTACCGGTGGAAGAAGCAGTTCGCCGGGATGGGGACGGTGGAGATCCGGCGCCTGAAGCAGCTCGAGGAGGAGAATGCCAAGCTCAAGCGGCTGGTGGCAGATCTGAGCCTCGACAAGACCATGCTGCAGGTGTCAACGGCGGTCGAATTCCAGGCCAGTGTGGCGGTGCAAAAGCAGGCCACTGGTTCGCGGCGGGGTGCTTTGCAGGACGGCCGCCGATCGGGGGCCGTCCTGCGAAGTGGCGCCAAGCGGATGGGTCAGGGTTGGGTGATTTCGCCGGTCTGTGGAGCGGCGGCGTTGGCTTGATCTTGCTCCGCCCTTGCGACCGCGCGGCGGCGTCCGGCGGATTGCTTGAGGCGGTAGCTGTCGCCGTTCATGGTCAGGATGCTGACGTGGTGGGTGAGCCGGTCCAGCAGCGCGCCGGTCAGGCGCTCCGAACCCAGCACCGAGGTCCAGTCCTCAAACGGCAGGTTCGAAGTCACGATGGTCGAACCGCGTTCGTAGCGCTGGGAGAAGGTCTCGAACAGCAGTTCGGCGCCGCTGGGCGACAGCGGAACGTAGCCGAGCTCGTCGATGATCAGCAGCTTCACCGAGGCCAGGTCGCGCTGCAGCTTCAGCAGCCGCCGTTCGTCGCGCGCCTCCAGCAACTGGCTGACCAACGCGGCCGCGGTCGTGAAGCCAACGCTGAACCCCTTCTGGCAGGCCGCAAGGCCCAGCGCGAGCGCCACATGGGTTTTGCCCGTGCCGCTGTTGCCCAACGCGATGATGTTCTCGCGGCGCAGGATGTATTCGCAGCGGGCCAACTCGAGGACGAGCATCTTGTTGAGCCCGGGCATGGCGATGAAGTCGAAGGTGTCGAAGTTCTTCACGACCGGGAACCGGGCCGCGCGGATGCGCCGTTCCACCGTGCGCCGCTCGCGGTCGATCAGCTCAAGCTCGATCAGTCGCAGCAGGTAGCGGGGGTGATCAACACCGTCTCGGGCGCATTCGCGGGCCACCTTGTCATACTCGCGCAGCACCGTCGGCAGCCTGAGCTGCTTGAGATGATGCGCGAGCAACACCTGGGGCGCACCGCTTGTCGTGCCCACCGGCATGGCATCGGCCATCGCCTTGCCGGTCATGCGGCGATCAGGGGCATCAGGGCCGTGTAATCCGCGGCCCGCGTCGTCTGCACCATCGGCTTGGGCAGATGCGGATAGGTCGCCAGATCGAGCCGCACGGGACGCCGCTCGATCCGCGCCAGCGCGATCAGCTTGACCGCATCGAACCCGATGGCACCCAGTTGGATCGCTTGGCGCACCGCATCCGTGACAACCTCCATCGACATGGCCTCGAGCAGCCGGAGCACCTGGATGAACTCACGCTTGCCCCGGTTGCCCATGCGGGCCTCGAGCAGATGACGCAGATGCTGAAACACCTCCGGCAGGTTCCAGCCCTGCAAGGCGGCCGCCTGATCGAGCGCGTTCGGCTTCATTTCAATCAGCGCCAGATAGTGCAACGGGTTGGCGACAAACGCGCCCAGGGCGTAGCAGCGCGGATGGCGGGCGATCTCCTTGCCGCCGCACAGGATCACCACCTCATCGACGAAGCCCTTCACCAGGACATCCTGAAAGCCATACCGCGTCGGCACCGAGTAATCATTGCAGCGGTAGCGGACGAGCGCCGTCGACGACACCCGCGCGGCCCGCTTCTCGCACGGCTCCAGCGCCACCGCCGGCAGGTCACGCAGGGCTGCGGTATCGGCCACCAGCCTTTCGCCGATCGTCGTCGCGTGCCGCCCGGCATGCTCGCCCTGCCGGGCCAGGCAGCGCGCCGCCAGCATGGCATTCAGACCCTCATAGCTCGCAGCCTCGGGGAGCGGCGTCAGGAAGTTGGTCCGCGCGTACTTCACCAGGCCCTCGACTTTGCCTTTGTCGTTGCCCTTGCCCGGACGGCCGAAGCGATCGGCAAAAAGGTAATGGCTCAGCAGTTCGGTGAACGCCCGCGTCGGCTCGCGCTTGCCGTCACCACAGATCCTGGCCACCGCAATCTTGAGGTTGTCGTAGAGCAGCGACAGCGGCACGCCGCCAAAGAAGGCGAAGGCCGAGACATGACCGTCGAGGAATGCCTCGGTCGTCTCCCGTGGATAGGCCTTCACAAAGCACGCATCGGACTGCGGCAGCGACATGCAGAAGAAGTGGATCTTCTGCCGCACACCGCCGATCACGCCGACAGCCTCGCCAAAATCCACCTGACCATGACCGGCCGGATGCGCCAGCGGCACGAAGGTCTCCCGGTTCCACGCCAGGCAGAGCCGGACATGATCCTTGACCACGGTGTAGCCACCAGAAAAGCCATGCTCGTCGCGCAGACGTTCAAAGATCCGCTTGGCCGTGTGCCGCTGCTTGATCGGCGCGGTCCGGTCAGCATCCAGGATCGCGTCGATCACCGGCAGCAACGCGCCCAGCTTGGGCTTCGTCACGGGTGCGGTCCGCGTGTAGCCCGGCGGTAGCGAAAACCGGCACATCTTCAAAACCGTCTCGCGGCTCAGGCCGAACACACGCGCCGCCTCACGGCGGCTGTGGCCCTTGATGAACACAAAGCTGCGAACCGCTGCGTAAATTTCCACAGCAAACATCCCCGGCCGCCCCCAAAGCGAACAGCCTTAACAGTGGACGGGTTTTGCACCGCCCTCGTCAGCACAACGCCAACGATCCTGTGGCCTGCTTTGTCACCGCCCTGCACAGCGCCACACAGATGGAGCAGATCAAGGCCAGCATGCTGGCTTTCGGCTTCACCAACCCGCTGTTGGT
>JBOFFB010000709.1:0-5252 GCA_051648385.1 Allobosea sp. | reverse complement strand
CCAAAAGCAGATCAAGACCGGTCTTGCGCCTCAGTTGTTGCTGGAGGCAGCACTTGCGCCATTGGCCCCGTTCAACCCGGTCGCTGGCGAGGCAGGCAGGCCGTCCTTCGGCCCAGCCGACGTCGGCAGCGCGCTCTATCTGGCGCTGAAGCCCGGAGCGAACGCGATGCAGGAGAAACCGGTCGTGTCTGATGTGGAGCTTGGTGCGCGGGCAGGCGATCATCTGGCGGGTTTCATCCGCATGGTCGAGGATTTCCGCAGCGGCGAGCGTGGCTTCACGTCTCGTTTTGCCGCGCAATTCATGCGTTTCGATGGTGACTACGACCATCTCGCGCGCGTCAAGGAATGGTCGGCTGCTGGCCACGACGCCGATGAGCAAGACACATGGGAAGTGTCATGAGCAAGCCCACCGTCGTCGTGCCGCCCGGCACCCGTGTGCTTCAGGCGAAGGCTTCGGATCCTGCGGCGAGTGCCTGGGTTTCGGCCAATGCAGGGTCCGGCAAAACGACAGTGCTGGTCCGCCGCGTGCTCAGATTGATGCTGGCTGGCGTGCCTCCCGAGCGTATCCTGTGCCTTACGTTCACGACCGCCGCCGCCGCCAACATGGCCAACAGGCTGTTCGAGACACTGGCGAGGTGGGTGCCGCTCGATGATGAGGCGTTGTCAGCCGAACTTGTCCGGATTCTCGAACGTGCGGCCGATCACGCGGAGCACGACCGTGCTCGGCGACTTTTTGCCGAGGCACTGGAGACGCCGGGTGGGCTGAAAATCCAGACCATCCATGCCTTCTGTACCCGCGTCCTGCAAAGCGCGCCTTTCGAAGCGGGCATTCCGGCGCATTTCGAGGTCATCAGCGACACTGATCGTGCTGCCGCCATCGAAGCGGCCATCGCCCGGACGCTGAACCTGGCCAGCGATGACGCTGCTGGCCTGAAAGCCTCGCTCGACCGCATCGCCGAAGCGGTCGACGACCAGCGCTTCCGTGATCTGATCGACAAGGCGCTGGCGGCGTCAGCGTTCCTGATGGCGGAAGATGGCCAGATCAGGCCGTGGCAGGACATTCGTGAGGACCTCGCAACAGCGCTCGGGGTTGACCTGAACGCGACACTTGGCCGGTTGCAGGCCGATGGCGTGGCCCAGATCGAGCGCTGGCTGGACATCCGGGACGTGGTTGCTGCGGTGTCGGCACATGGCACCGAGAAGGCTCTCTCAAAGGACTGGCAGCCTCGGCTCGACACCTATTTGCCTGGCGATGCTGCCGTTCGCATGCAGGTATGGGAGCAGGTTTTCGTCGACAGCAAGAACCAGTTACGGACCGACGTTGTCGGAAAGCCGGTTGGGCGCGCCGTGCCGGGCCTCCTGGAGCGTATCGCCCAAGCTTGCGAAGCGTTCGTATCGGCCCGCGAGGCCATCAATGCCTTCAACATCCATGATCTCAGCACCGGGCTGTTTGGCCTGACACGCCTTATCCTGGCTGACTACGTCGCCACGAAACGTCGCACCGCCGTGCTGGACTATGGCGACCTGATCGTGCGCACCCGTGCCCTGTTCGAGGATGGCAAGGCCGCATGGGTGCTCTACAAGCTCGATGCCGGACTAGACCATTTGCTTGTCGACGAAGCGCAGGACACCAGCGCTGACCAGTGGGTGATCCTCAACGCGCTGACGTCCGAGTTCCTTGCCGGTCATGGCCAGCGCACAGGCGGCTCGGCGGGGGGATCGGCAGGGGGGTCGGCAGGGAGCTCTGACCGCACGATTTTCGCGGTTGGCGATGAAAAGCAATCGATCTTCGGCTTTCAGGGTGCTGCGCCTGCGGCTTTCGGTGCCCAGCGCCGTGATCTCGGCCAGCGCTTTGTCGCACAGGAACGGTTGTTTCATGACACGCCGCTGACCGTCTCGTTCCGTTCGACCCGTGACGTGATCGAGGCCGTCGATGCTGTCTTCGCCCAGCCGCATGCCTTCAAAGGCCTTTCATCAGATCCGCTTGAGCAGGGCACGACCCATGAGACCGTGCGCGGCGATGCCTCCGGTGCCGTCGATTTGTGGGATCTGTTCGAGGCCGATGAGACCGAGGACGAGGTGGTCTGGCTGAGGCCCGTCGATGCGCCTGATCGCGCCAGCCCGATCGTGCGGCTGGCACGCGCCATTGCCGGCACCATCAGGCGCTGGATGGATGCGGGTCATGATGACCTCGGGCGCACCTTCGATCCAGCGGATGTGCTGATCCTGCTGCCCAAGCGCAAGGCCGCTTTCGGTGCCATCGTCAGGGCGCTGAAGGATGCCAAAGTGCCGGTGGCAGGCATGGACCGGCTTAAACTGGCAACCCACATCGCTGTGGAGGACATGATCGCTCTCGCACGAACGGTGCTGCTGCCGGATGATGATCTGACCTTGGCTGTCGTGCTCAAAGGCCCGCTTTTCGGCCTTGATGATGAGGATCTGCTGCGCCTCGCTCCCGAACGAAAGGGTTCGCTCAGGCTCGCGCTGAAAAGCTCGCCCGATGAGCGCGACCGGGCCGCCGAGGCAAAACTCCATTCCATTGCGATGCTTGCGGCCGAGACGGGGCCATTTGCCTTCTTCAGCCATGTTCTGTCGGTCATGGGGGGACGCAAGGCCATGCTTGGTCGGCTTGGACCAGAGGCTGCAGATGCCATTGATGCGTTCCTGATGCGCGCACTGGACCATGAGCGCCGCGACGGTCCGTCATTGGCGCGCTTCGTGGCGGATATCGAAGCCAGCGCCGATGATGTGAAGCGCGATCTGGCAGTGGCTGCCGGTGAGGTCCGGGTGATGACTGTCCACGGTGCCAAGGGCCTGGAGGCCAGCATCGTCTTTGTGGCTGACATCGGCATGCCGCCGAATGGCCAGAAGGTCGGGCCGTTACTTGACGTGCCGTTGCCTGGCAGCAACCAGCGCCACGGCGTGACCATCTGGTCGCAACGCAGCGTGACAGACAGCGACGCGGCGAAGAAGGCACGTGCGGACGAAAAGATGCGGGCCATCGAGGAACATCACCGCCTTCTCTACGTGGCCATGACGCGTGCCGAGAACCATCTCATCCTCTGTGGCGTAAGACCCGGAAACACCAAGAAGCTGGAGCCGTCCTGGTATGGGCTGGCTGAAAGCGGCCTCATCGCCACCGGGTCAAAGTTCAGCCAGATGGCGGCATCCGGCCCGACGCCTGGATTGCGCCGCTTCAAGGTCACACCGCCGTTGCTGCTGCCCGAGCATGCTGTGGAACCAACACTGGCAGCCGTTGCAGAGGCGATGCCGCCTTGGGTCAGCCAGCCATTGATGCCCGAGTTGCCGGCCATGCCGCCGCTTGTCGCAGCCAGCACGCTTCAGGCAGCTGAACGCGCCGAACGGGCAGATGATCGGCAAGTCAGGACGCCCGCCGAGATCAGCGCTGCCGAACGTGGTCGGTTCGTCCACCTTCTGCTGCAGTGGCTGCCCGGTGTCGATGCCAGTCGCCGCCACGATGTGGCCACGCGTCTTGCCAACCGCCATGCAGCCAGCCTTGGCGGTGTCGAGCAGACAGGGTTGATTGCCCAGACACTTGCCGTGATGGACCAGCCGGTGCTGGTGCCCCTGTTCGGGCCAACATCACTCGCCGAAGTCGAGATCGGCGGCGAAATCGAGATTGGTCAGGGCGACGAACAGGTCACATGCCGCGTGGCGGGCCGCATCGACAGGCTTCTGGTCACTGACGACGAGGTTCTGGTCGCCGATTTCAAGACCGCGCGCCGCCCGCCGCGTGACCCCGCTGACATCCCGATTGCGACGCTGGCCCAGCTTGCCGCCTATTGCGCCTTGCTGGCGGAACTTTATCCCGACCGGCCAGTGCGGGCGCTGGTGATCTACACGGCTGTCCCGGTCGTGCTTGAGCCGACCGCTGCACAACTGGTCGAGGCGCTCAGGCTGATCCCCAGACCTTGGGTCACAGGCACGTGACGGAATGTGCTCAAGGCTTGACCCGAAGCGTTGCCGTTCATAGCTTCAGGCGAACACGAGTCGCCAATCCCGTGCGGCATCAGGACCGATCCGGAGAACACCATGAGCGCCGCCATCAAGGTCACCGACGCCAGCTTTGAAGCTGACGTGATCAATGCGACCGAGCCCGTCGTTGTCGATTTCTGGGCGGAATGGTGTGGCCCTTGCCGCATGATTGCACCGGCTCTGGAAGAAATCGCTACCGAGATGGCCGGCAAGGTCAAGATCGTGAAGCTCAATGTGGATGAGAACCCCGGCGTCTCGGCCAAGTTCGGCATCCGCTCGATCCCGACCCTGATGATGTTCAAGGGCGGCAAACTCGTTGCGCAGAAGGCCGGCGCATCGCCAAAGAGCGACATGGCAAAGTGGATCAGCGCCAGCGCCGCTGTCTGACCTCGCCAGTGCGAGCCCGCTTTTGACATTTGTCTTGGTTGGCCGGGAACCTTAACCCACCCTTAAAAGCGCCATGTTTCACTGTCTGTGAGAGCAGATGACAAGGCATGGTTGCTGATGGCTGACCGCGACGGCTCAAGGCGCGAACCGACATTTGGCGAGACCCGTTCGTCAGGCAGCCAGAGCCGCAAGGACCTGCGCCTGTCGCAGGATGACCGCGCCGCGCCGCGGGGCAAGACAGGAAAGCCCAGATCCGGCAAGGCTGGTGCTGGTCGCCCGGGACCTGATGAGCCCGTAAATCCGCGTGGCCGCCGCAGGAAACCGCGCCGCTCACTTTTTGGCCGTCTGGCCTATTGGACATTGGTCATGGGCCTTTGGGCCGTGATGGGTCTTGGCGGCATCATCGCCTACCACGCAGCTCAACTGCCGCCGATAGACCAACTCACAGTGCCCAAGCGCCCCCCGAACATTGCCATTCTGTCAGCTGATGGCGTGCTGATCGCCAATCGTGGCGAAACCGGCGGGCGCAATGTCAATATCCGCGAGTTGCCGACTTACCTGCCGCGTGCCTTCGTCGCCATCGAGGACCGCCGCTTTTACAGCCATTACGGCCTTGATCCGATCGGTATTACCCGCGCGCTCGTGCGCAACCTGAGTTCGCGCGGCGTCAGCCAGGGCGGCTCGACCCTGACCCAGCAACTCGCCAAGAACCTGTTCCTCACCCAGGACCGGACGATGTCGCGCAAGATTCAGGAGGCCATTCTGGCGGTCTGGCTCGAACGCACCTATTCCAAGGACCAGATCCTGGAGCTCTATCTCAATCGTGTCTACTTCGGTGCGGGTGCCTACGGTGTGGAAGCCGCTGCGCA
>JBOFFB010000708.1:0-3986 GCA_051648385.1 Allobosea sp. | reverse complement strand
CCGCGCGAGCGTGCTGATTGTTGACGATTCTGTCGTGGCGCGTGGTCTGTTCAATCGCTGGATCAGCGAACACCCAAGGCTGGAAGTCGTGGGGCTTGCTTCCGACGGGCTAAATGCCGTGAGGATGGCCAGCCGCCTGCAACCCAACCTGATCATTCTCGATATTGACATGCCGGTCATGGATGGCCTTACCGCGCTTCCTGAAATCCTGAAGGCCAGTCCGGACAGCTGCATTGTCATCGCGTCGAGCCTGACAGCCCGCAGTGCAAGGCTTTCGCTGCAATGCCTGTCGCTTGGGGCGACGGACATACAGCCCAAACCCGACAGCAACCGCGACTTGACAATGTCGCTGTCTTTCCGCCACGAGCTGATCGCAAAGCTCGAAGGACTGATCGGTGCAAACATCACCGCTGCCAAACGCCGCAAGCCAGCTTCACTCGCTGCGGCAACCGTCAGTCAGCCACCTGCCACGTCGGCGGCAACACAGCGAGCGTCGAACGATGCACCTGCCTCATCACTGCGGTTCGAGGCGACGCCACGCCTGATCGTTATTGGTGCTTCCACCGGAGGCCCGCGTGCTATCGCCAACATCCTTCATGACATGAAGGATGCATGCTCACGCGTGCCTGTGATCATTGTTCAGCACATGCCGGCAGTCTTCACAGCCTCATTGGCCAACCAGTTGCAAACCCGGCTTGAACGCCCCGTCAGGGAACCCTTTCACGGCGAGGTGCCCACCGCCGGGACGATTTTCATTGCGCCCGGTGGCCAGCATCTGCGTCTTGTCAGGAATGACGGACAAATCCGCATGATGCTCGACGACAGTCCGCCGGTGAAATTCTGCAAGCCGTCGGTCGATGTGACATTCTCCGATGCAGCCCACGTCTATGGAGCTTCCACGCTGGGCATGATCCTCACTGGCATGGGCAATGACGGATTGGATGGTGTGAGGCTCCTGCGCGAATCTGGTGCAACAATCATTGCACAGGACGAGGCCACGAGCGTCGTTTGGGGCATGCCCGGTGCGGTTGTGCGCGAGGGCCTGGCGCATCACGTCATGCCACTTGACCAGATCGGTGGCGCAATCCACGCCGCGCTCTTTGTGGGGGCACGCCGATGACTGAGCAAGAGTTCGCTTTTCTGCGGGAGTTGCTGTTGAAGAGGTCGGGTCTGTCGCTGTCGATTGACAAGCGCTATCTGGTGGAGAGCAGGTTGGGCTCGGTTTGTCGCCAGACAGGACTGAAGAGCATCTCGCAGATCATTCAGGCTGCTCGGGTCGGTGACGAGGCCATGACCGTCACCATCGTCGAGGCGATGACCACCAACGAGACGTTGTTTTTTCGCGACAACACACCGTTCAAGCATCTGCGTGAGCTCATCTTGCCGACACTGCTCAAAAGCCGTTCTGCCGAACGGACATTGCGGATCTGGTGTGCCGCGGCATCATCCGGGCAGGAGCCATATTCGATCGCCATGATCCTTGACGACATGGCAGCGCAGTTGGCTGGCTGGCGCATCGAGATCATTGCGACGGACATCTCGAACGAGATCATCGAAAAGGCCCGCCTCGGCGTCTACAGCCAGTTCGAAGTCCAGCGCGGTTTGCCGGTGCAAATGCTTTTGAAACATTTCACGCAGGACGGTGACCGCTGGTGCCTCAACGAGCGCATTCGCCGCATGGTCACTTACAGGCAGCATAACCTCGTCGGCCAAACGCCAGCCCCAGGCACTTTCGACGTGATCCTGTGTCGCAACATCTTGATCTACTTTGACACGGCAACCAAGTCACAGGTCTTCAATCTGCTTGCGAGATCCATCCGCAACGATGGATACCTGATACTCGGTGCAGCCGAAACGATCATGGGGCTCACCGACGCCTTCAGCCCCGACCGCGAAAACCGTGGCATCTACAGGACGTCTGGCTTCCTGGCTGGCCAACCAGCCGGTAGCGCATCAATGTTGAATCGGCCGTACCCGCTGACCCCAACTTCGCAATCCGAAAGACCGGCTCAGCAACAGCCCCAGCCAGTGAGGCCTTTCGTGCCGCTCGCACCGTTCACGCCGTTTCGTCCAGGCCAATAGGCCTGACATTCTGCTGCTGTTGAGCGGCCTTGCTCCCAAACCTTACGGATCATGCGGAACGATTGGTGCCCGGCACGCTGACGGCGGGACGCTTCTGTTCATTGTCATGTTGGGACGATTTGCATTTCCATGATGACAAACCGACCCGAACACAAAAAAGCCCCGCAGTGGCTGCGGGGCTTTTTGAAACTCTTGTGTATCGGGACCAAGCGTCAGGCGGAGACGCGCTCGTCGACTTCAGTCGGTTCCCGCAAAACATATCCGCGACCCCACACCGTCTCGATGTAGTTCTTGCCGTCCGAGGCGTTCGCCAGCTTCTTGCGCAGCTTGCAGATGAAGACGTCGATGATCTTGAGTTCAGGTTCGTCCATGCCGCCATAGAGATGGTTCAGGAACATTTCCTTGGTCAGCGTGGTGCCCTTGCGCAGCGAGAGCAGCTCCAGCATCTGATACTCCTTGCCGGTGAGGTGGACACGCTGGGTGTCGACTTCCACGGTCTTGGTATCGAGATTGACGATCAGGTCGCCAGTCGTGATCACCGATTGGGCATGACCCTTCGAGCGGCGCACGATGGCGTGGATACGGGCAACAAGCTCGTCCTTGTGGAAGGGCTTGGTCAAGTAGTCGTCAGCGCCGAAACCGAGGCCGCGAACCTTGTCTTCGATGCCTGCAAGACCCGAAAGGATCAGGATCGGCGTCTTGACCTTGGCCACCCGCAGGGAGCGCAGAACCTCGTAACCCGACATGTCGGGGAGGTTAAGATCGAGAAGAATGATGTCATAGTCGTACAGCTTGCCGAGGTCGACGCCTTCTTCACCGAGGTCGGTGGTATAGACGTTGAAGCTCTCTGACTTGAGCATCAATTCGATGCTCTGGGCAGTTGCGCTGTCATCTTCAATCAACAGAACGCGCATGTCTCGTCGTCCCCGTTCCGGCCCAAGTTAAAGGCTCGTGACTTGCCTGGAAGCACCGGAAACCACATGGTCCAGCACCGAATCACTCACCTGTTCGAACACCACGCGACACGCTACGGACACAGTGGTTAACAAACTGTGAGTCGTCAGCGCAAGCCCCTTATGTCGTTGCGAGTCAACAATGAATCGAATTTTGTCCGACCCTGTTTTCCTGCGACGCGTCAGCGGCAAGCTGGTGATCCAGACCTCTCGGACAACGCTTTCGCATGGACACAAGAACCCTCGACATGCTCACTCTTAACGAAGCGGGTAAACGAATCGTTTACGCCAGCGTGTCGCTTGCAGAATTTGGCAATGTTTATCGATGTTTCCCCGCGATGCCCGTTCCACTTTGTGAACCTGATGCATGACATCTGAACGGACTCCTTTGCTGACGGCACTCAGGGCGGGTCTCGATGGCGTCGGCCCGGTCAACGTTCATGGCCGCGTCGCTGCCGTCAAAGGCCTCCTGGTCGAGATTGCCGGTCCGATTGGCGCGATGAGCCTTGGCGGGCGTCTGGACATCGAGATCGGTGTAGGCCTGAGTGTTCCGTGCGAGATTGTCGGGTTCAATGGCGAACGGGCGCTGGCCATGCCGTTCGGCCCGCTTGAGGGCATTCGGCGCGGTTGCCCGGCCCATGTGCGCCGTTCGCACCCGGGCGTGCGGCCTTCGCAAGGTTGGCTCGGGCGAGTGGTAGACGGGTTTGGTCGCCCGATCGATGGCGGTCCGCCGCTGCCCGAAGGCGAACTGGTTTATCCGTTCCGCGCCGATCCGCCCGCTGCCCATGCCCGCAAGCGTGTCGGCGCTCCACTCGATCTGGGCGTGCGCTCGATGAATGCCTTCCTGACGTGCTGCCGGGGCCAGCGCATGGGTATTTTCGCGGGTTCTGGCGTCGGTAAATCAGTGCTGCTTTCGATGCTGGCCCGCAACTCGGCCTGCGATGTCTCGGT
>JBOFFB010000707.1:0-1606 GCA_051648385.1 Allobosea sp. | reverse complement strand
CCCCCGGTCTCGAGGCACTGGTGAAACCGGGTGACATGCGGTCCCTGGATCAGGTCTATTGCCGGCATATCTGCGAGGGGCGATTGCCGAGCCTGATCCGGGACACGCGGGACATTCCGCTGGCCATGTCCATGCCCGTCACACACCAGGTGCCGATCGGCAGTCACCTGTCGGTGCCGATCCGGCGCGACGATGGCTCGGTCTTTGGCATGTTCTGCTGCCTGTCACCCCGGCCCAATGCGTCCCTTACCGCCCGCGATCTCGAGGTCATGGAGCTTTTTGCCGCGATTTCCGCGCGCGAGGTGAATGCCGCACTGGCCGAACGGTCGCGGACTGCCTCGATCGCAGCGCTGACAGAGGCGAGCCTGCGCGGCGAAGGGTTCGACATCGTCTACCAGCCGATTTTCGAACTCTCCCCCCTGCAGCTTTCGGGTTTCGAGGCGCTGTGCCGCTTCACGGCCCAACCTTACCGCACGCCCGACCTGTGGTTTGCCGAGGCCGCCCGTGCAGGCCTGGGGCCGGTTCTGGAATCGGCCGTCGCGGTCGCGGCGCTGTCCTTGCTCGAAACCTTGCCCGAGCCGTTCTACCTTTCGGTCAACGCGGGGCCTGATACTGTCGTGTCTGGCCGGCTGGAAAGCATGTTGACCGGACGGGACCTGCGCCGCGTCATTCTGGAAATCACCGAACAGGCCATGGTTGTGGATGAAATGGCCCTGCTCTGGGCGCTTGACCCCCTGCGGGACCGGGGCATGCGCCTGGCTGTCGATGATGCGGGCGCCGGCTATGCGGGCTTGCAACAGATCCTGCGCCTGCGTCCCGACCTGATCAAGCTCGACATGTCACTGACGCGGGATATCAACCGTGACCACGCCCGCGCATCGCTGGCTCAGGCGCTTGTCGGGTTCGCGAGTGATACTGGCGCGATCCTGATTGCCGAGGGGATCGAGACGCATGCAGAGTTTGACCGGCTGCGAGAGATCGGCATTGCCCGCGGTCAGGGGTATCTCCTCGGGCGCCCGATGTCTGGCCGCGACGCTGTCAGCCTTGCCCGTCAATCAGGCAGGATTGCGCCACCATCGACCATGCCGCAGCGCCATTCTGCCACGGGGTGACGCCGGGGTTGATGCAGGGTAGACTTGTCTTTGGTGGATGGGCTAAGAGGCCACTGATAGCGCTAACATATCATAGGCAATCATGGTCTCTCGCGTCATTCCGGTCGAAACCTTTGACCTTGTGATCTTTGGCGGAACGGGTGACCTTGCCCGCCGCAAGATATTGCCCGGTCTGTTCCGGCGTTTTCTGGCGGGCCAGATGCCGCCGCAGGCACGAATCATCGGCGCGGCCCGGGCCGATCTGACCAGCGTCGCCTTTCGCGAGATGGTTGCCGCGTCGATTTCCGAATTTGGGGGAACGGAATCCGGCGACGCTGCGGCGGTGGCGGCCTTTCAGGACCGTCTGGAATATGTCGCCATCGATGCCACCGGCGTCAACGGCTGGACGAAACTGGCGCAACTGGTGCGCAAGGATGTTGTGCGGGCCTTCTACTTTTCCGTCGCGCCGGCGCTGTTCGGGGCGCTTGCGGAACGGTTGCACGAACATGGCATCG
>JBOFFB010000706.1:0-1867 GCA_051648385.1 Allobosea sp. | reverse complement strand
TGGTCATCGCACACGGCATGCAGCTTGGAGTTCAGCCCGCCTTTTGTGCGCCCGATACGACGGGGAACATCCCCTTTTTTAGCAGGCTCGCCGCTGTCCGGTGAGCCTTCAGATGGGTGGCGTCGATCATGATGCGCTCAGGCCTCGGCCCCTCGCCAGCCAGCCCGGCAAAGATGCGGTCAAATACCCCCATCCGGCTCCAGCGGATGAAGCGGTTGTACAGCGTCTTGTGCGGGCCATAGCCCTGCGGCGCGTCCTTCCACTGCAAGCCATGCTTGATGACATAGACGATGCCGCTCACCACGCGGCGATCATCCACACGCGGAACGCCATGCGCCAAGGGAAAAAACGGTGTGATCCGAGCCATTTGGCGCTCGCTCAGCAAAAACAACCCGCTCATCAGAACCTCCTCGAAAGGGACTCTGAATCACATTCGCTTGCAAATTAATAGGTCCTGAGCATAGCAGGCCCTGTCGCCGGAACTGATCACGCCGTGATCTTGGCCATCACTTCGTCAGAGACCTCGAAGTTCGAGAAGATGTTCTGCACGTCGTCATCATTCTCCATGATGTCGAGCATCTTCAGCATCGACTGGGCCTTGTCCTCGTCGAGCATCACCATGTTCTGTGGCTTCCACACCGATTTTGCGGTCGTGGGTGCTCCGAGACTGGCTTCGAGAGCCTTCGATACCTCCGACAGGTCGGCGAAAGAACACATGATCATGTGGCCGTTCTCGTCAGACTGCACATCATCTGCCCCCGCCTCGATGGCCGCTTCCATCACCGCGTCCGCGCTGCCTGCAGAAGCCGGATAAGCAATTTCGCCGACACGGTCGAACATGAAGGTGGCGGAGCCGGTCGCGCCAAGTTCGCCACCGCCTTTGGTAAAGTACGAGCGCACATTGGAGCCGGTACGGTTGCGGTTGTCGGTCAAAGCCTCGACGATCAGCATCACACCACCCGGTCCACGGCCCTCGTAGCGCACCTCGTCATAGGTCTCGGCATCATTGCCTGCCGCCTTCTTGATGGCGCGCTCGATGTTGTCCTTCGGCATGTTCTCGGCCCGCGCCGCGATCACGGCCATGCGCAGGCGCGGGTTCATGGCAGGGTCCGGCATGCCGAGTTTCGCGGCCACCGTGATTTCGCGGCCAAGCTTCCCGAAAATCTTCGAACGGACTTTGTCCTGCTTGCCCTTGCGGTGCATGATGTTCTTGAATTGCGAATGTCCGGCCAACGGAGCCTCCTTGCGGCAGACAGTACGGTACCGTCAGGCATCCGGCGCTGTCATTGAAAGACTGTTGCGCGGCTTATAACAAAGCTGCTGAGATTGAGAAGCCGCTCACAGTCCGAAGGCGCGCACCAGCGCAAACCATCCGGCATAAGCAAGGCCGCCGATCACCACGGCAGTGTAAGTGACGCCCACAATGCCGATCACGGCACCAAACCCGAGATAAAGCCCATCTTCCTGTATGACTGCCAGGGAGATCAGGATCAGCGCGATGGCAGGCGGGAAATTGCTTCCCGGCAGCGGAATGATGATCGACAGGGCGCAGAGTACCGCCAGAACGCCGATGACCTTGTCCATGGTCGGCGAGAACAGGAACGTCCAGCGCGGTTTCAAGGCACCCTCGATCCGCCGCATGCGCGGCTCCACGGCATTGACCATTTTCACCAGCGAGGCATGCCGGATAGACTTGGTTTCGATGATGCGCGGCAGCCAGGGCTTGGCTCGACCAACCGCCATCTGCAGCGCAATCAGCAGCAGCGGAATGCCAAACAGTGCGCCGACGGCTGGCACAGGCACCATGTTCGGCAGGCAGAAGATGATCATCAGGATGCCGAAAGCGCGTTCACCAAACGCTGCCATC
>JBOFFB010000705.1:0-4975 GCA_051648385.1 Allobosea sp. | reverse complement strand
ACGCACCCGGCCAAAGCAAGCGGAACGCAGTGAACAGCAGAACGCAGCCAAGCAGCGGGCGGAAGATTTCCGGCGGCAGCTTGACGCCACCTGCAAGAAAAGCCGCAGGAACCGAGCCAAGCAGCAGCGGGACTAGCATCCGCCAGTCAGTCAGGCCGCTGCGCGAGTAGCGGATGGTGCCGAGGGTTGCGACAACGACATTCAGCGACAGCGCCGTCGGGCGCATCACTTGCGGCGGCACGCCAAACAGCGCCATCGCCGCCTGATAGGCCGACGAGCCGGCATGCCCGACACTGGAATACAGCGCAGCGCCAAAAAACATGAGGATCGCCAGCGCGATCTCTTGGGAGACAGGCAGGAGCATGGGTGATTTCGCCGGGCCACGGCCCGCAACGCAGCAGTCAGGTCGCTCCCGCCGGAGCTGTGGCGCAATCTGACGCCCAGCCGGATTGCGATCTGAAGGTTGCGCGTTTGGGCAAGGTGGTCAAGCCGGATGATAGGGCGAGCTTATCGCACCACGCGGCGGACTGATGCCCCCAATGTCATGGCCGCCCTCGTGGCGGCCATCTCGGCTCGGAGCGTAGCCATGTTGGGCCGAGATCACCGCCACAAAGGCGGTGATGACACTGAACTGGTTTGGCCCATGGTGCTTGACGCCATGGAACACATCATCCCTCCCAGGTCGGATCGCGCTTCGCCATGAACGCGGCGATACCTTCCTCGGCGTCGCAGGCCAGCATGTTCTCCACCATCACGGCGGTAGCATGGTTGTAGGCGTCGGCTAGTGGCATCTCGCGCTGTTCATAGAAAGCGCGTTTGCCGGTCCTGACGGTGGCGGGCGACTTGCTTGCAATGATGGCGGCAAGTCTCGTGGCTTCAGCCAGCGCGCCACCAACCTCTACCACGCGGTTGATCAGTCCCATCCGCGCTGCATCCTCGGCAGATACCATGTCCCCAAGAAGCAGCATCTCCATGGCGTGTTTGTTCGACAGGTTGCGGGAGAGGGGAACCATCGGCGTCGAGCAGAACAGACCGATATGGACGCCAGGCGTGCAGAATTTCGCGTTGGTTCCTGCAATTGCGAGGTCGCAACTCGCCACAAGTTGGCAGCCCGCCGCAGTCGCCACGCCCTCGACAGCTGCAACCACCGGCTGCGGCAAATGCACAATCGCCTGCATCAACGTGGAGCAGCGCGTGAGAATATGAGCGAAATAGGCGCGGCCCCTGTCGCCATCGCTGCGCCGGGCAGTCATCTCCTTGAGGTCGTGCCCTGCCGAAAAGACCGGCCCCTCGGCGGCGATGATCACGGCTTTCACGGTTTTGTCCGCAGCTATCGCCGCAAGCGCCTCGCTCAACGCCTTCAGTAAGCCCTCGGACAATGGGTTGCGCTGAGCCTTGCGGTTCAGCGTGAGTGTCGCGATGCCGTCAGCGTCATGGCGCAACACGAAGGGCAGGGCGGTCTGGATGTTCATGGCAATTGTCCATTTGATATCAGCATAGCGCCATTTTTCGTCAACGTCATGGCCGGGCTTGACCCGGCCACCCCATGCCGCGAAGTGTTGTCCCAGTTTCACCATGCCATCACGCCGATGGGATGGCCGGGTCAAGCCCAGCCATGACGCCTCCGAAGGCAAATATGACTAAAATGACCGCCGCCGAGATCGACGCTTTCCTCGAAGCCGAGTTTCCGCAGATCCACTATGGCGGCAAGATCTATCACGTCGAGGCGGTCGGCCCGCTTAGCGCCCGGTTGCGCTGCGACTATCACGAGAAGCTGGTCAGGCCGGGTGGCACCATTTCCGGACCGACCATGATGGCGCTGGCTGATCTGGCGCTTTACGTCGCCGTGCTCGCGCAAATCGGCCCGGTGGGGCTGGCAGTCACCACGAACCTGTCGTTCAATTTCCTGCGCAAGCCCGGCCAGACGGCGCTGATTGGCGAATGCCGCCTGCTGAAGCTCGGCAAGCGGCTGGCGGTTGGCGAAGTGGCGATCTACTCGGAAGGCAGCGCGGAGATGGTGTGCCACGCGACAGGCACGTATTCGATCCCAAATGCGTGATGGGTCGTTGCGGGCGCAGGGAGAACGTCAACAATACGGTAAAATAATACCTTTATCGGAAAAGTTCGATAAAACAGATACTTGGACTCGCTCATGTCGATTCTCTTCGATTGACAAGCCACCTCACTTCCCCCATACACCGCTCACACCGCCGCCGTGGCCCGCAAGGTCATGGCGGCATTCGTTTCCAACGTCCTCAAACGGGTAGGGGTCTGATATGACAGCGCTCACTACAGCGACACGCTCGCTGAAGCCCGCCGAAGTCGAGAAGAAGTGGGTTGTGATTGATGGTTCCGGCCTCGTGGTCGGACGTCTTGCTTCTCTGGTCGCCATGCGACTGCGCGGCAAGACCAAGGCCTCGTTCACCCCCCACGTCGATTGCGGCGACAATGTTATCGTCATCAACGCCGAGAAGGTGCTGCTGACCGGCCGCAAGAAGGATCAGAAGGTGTATTATCACCACACTGGCTTCATCGGCGGCATCAAGGAACGCTCTGCCAAGTTCATCCTCGAAGGCCGCTTCCCCGAGCGCATCGTCGAGAAGGCCGTGCAGCGCATGCTGCCGCGCGGGCCATTGGGTCGCGCGCAGTTCGGAAACCTGCGCGTCTACAAGGGCGCTGAGCATCCTCATGCTGCACAGCAGCCTGAGGCCGTGGACATCGCTGTCCTCAACCGCAAGAATGCGAGGGCTTGAGCATGGCCGAAATTCTTCAATCTCTTGATCAGCTCAAGGGCACGGCCATCGTCGCCGAAGCTCCCAAGTACGTCCAGAAGCTCGACAAGCAGGGCCGCGCCTATGCCACCGGCAAGCGCAAGAATGCCATTGCCCGCGTCTGGATCAAGCCCGGCAAGGGCAAGATCATGATCAACGGCCGTGATCTTCCGGTCTATTTCGCGCGCCCTGTGTTGCGTCTGGTGCTCAACCAGGCCCTGCAGATCGCCAACCGCGAAGAATCATATGATGTCACCGTCACCGTCAAGGGCGGCGGTCTCTCCGGGCAGGCCGGTGCCGTGCGCCATGGCCTGTCCAAGGCGCTGACCTACTACGAGCCCGAACTGCGCGGCGCTCTCAAGAAGGCTGGCTTCCTGACCCGCGACAGCCGCGTGGTCGAGCGCAAGAAGTACGGCAAGGCCAAAGCCCGCCGCAGCTTCCAGTTCTCGAAGCGCTGAGTTTCCGGCACATTGCATGTCTTCAAAGAGGGCGGCCTTCGGGTCGCCCTTTTCTTTGCTTTCAACCGTGCTCACAGTGCAGCATCATCAAAGTGTTCATTGTTTGAGATCCAGGGCGGGTATCCAGATGCTTCGCGTGTTGTTTGCTGTGGTTGTCGTTGCGCTGGTTGCGCTGCCAGCCATTCTGATTTGCCTGAATGAACGGCTGGCCACGCCGCTGCGCCTCATTCTCGGTGCGCTGGCCTTTGTCGCACCGCTTGTTCTGATCTGGGCGATCCATCAGGTGCCAGCTTTCAATGGCGAGGCGCCGGATAATCCCGCTTTCTGGCGCAGCATCGGCGTGCTGCTGTCGGCGGCCACCCTGATCGTGCCGTGGCTCATCTATGCCGTTGTGAAAGGCCGGTCGACCGGTTGAATCAGATTGCGAGCTGGTTGATGGAGGGTCGCAGGCGCTTGAATCTCGATGTTGGCCAGTCCGGTCAAGCTGTTGCAAAGACTCACGATGTCGTCGTCATCCCGTCCGGTCATGGGTCGATTTGGGGAAGATGATGTTTTGCTGCGCTCCGGGCAATCTTGACATCCCGTGCCGCTTTCCGCATATCGGCAGCATGAACATGTCCACAAGCCGACGTCGTCTGAACTGCTCTGCCGCGCGGCTGCGATGACGCTTGGGACCAAGCAGATTTGCCAGTAACCGCGCCGCAAGCGCGGTTTTTTTATGCCTTTTTCTGCGTTGCCACCTACCGAACCACACGGACCGGGATCATGAACAGCACAGCACGCATTTTCATCGACGGCGAAGCGGGCACCACGGGGCTTGGCATTCGCGAGCGCCTCAGTGCGATGGCCGAGGTGCAGATGGTCAGCATCGCTGCTGACAAGCGCAAGGACCCGGCCGCCAAGCGCGACCTGATGGCGTCGGTTGACCTTGTGGTTCTTTGTCTGCCCGACGAGGCTGCACAGGAGACCGTGGCGCTGGCCGACACGTTGCCAGGCGGTGGCCCGCGCATCGTCGATGCCTCCACCGCCCACCGTGTCGCACCAGGCTGGACCTATGGCTTTCCGGAATTGTCTGCGGCCCAAGGCAGCGCGGTTGCCGCCTCGCGGCGCGTCTCCAACCCCGGCTGCTATCCCACTGGCGGCATTGCCCTGATCCGCCCGCTGGTCGAAGCCGGCATCATGGCCGCCGATCATCCGGTCACGGTCAACGCCGTCTCGGGCTATTCCGGCGGTGGAAAGTCGATGATCGAGGCCCATGAGGCCGGAACCGCTCCGCATTTCGAGTTGTATGGCCTCGGGCTCGAACACAAGCACCTGCCCGAGCTGCAACTCTATTCAGGGCTGACACGCCGCCCGATCTTCGTGCCGTCGGTCGGCAATTTCCGGCAAGGCATGCTGGTCAGCGTGCCACTGCACCTTGATGCGTTGGCGGGCAAGCCAGCGCTTGCAGACATTCAAGGTGCGCTGGAGAAGGCTTACGCCGGAAGCGAATGGGTCACGGTCGTCAGTCAGGACGACATCAAGACCATCGCTGGCAAGATCGAGGCGGAAGCGCTGAACGAAACCAACAGGCTGGAACTGTTCGTGTTCGGCAGCACCGCGCGCGGGCAAGCGGTGCTTGTTGCGAGGCTCGACAATCTCGGCAAGGGTGCCTCCGGTGCCGCCGTGCAGAACATCAAGCTGATGCTGGGGATATGACCATGACCATGACCGACACTGACATCGCTGCCATCGGCGTTGCCATCC
>JBOFFB010000704.1:0-2502 GCA_051648385.1 Allobosea sp. | reverse complement strand
TCCATATTGCCCTTGATGCGGCGACGCCCCATGGCATCCGTGAACTCGCGGGCCGCTTTGGTGACGACGGTATAGCCATTATAGTCAAGCCAATCCACAAGTGGCCGTATCGAAGAGTATTCGTCGTTTTCTACAAGTGTAGTATAGTAGAACGCGCGGATCAGGTAGCCTCGTCCCTGAAATTCTTTGAGCAAACGCCGATAATCAATATCAAACCCGAGTGTCTTTGCCGTTGCGTAAAGGTTAGCGCCGTCAATAAAAACCGCTATTTTAGGTTGCATATCTTTTTTTCCCCACTACATTTTCTAATATCTTAGAGTCGCGACCACTAAACCGTGCTGGGTACGCTGATTTTCGTCGATAAATCTTATTTTGCTTCAAAACAACCAACACCTTCGGCGACTAACGCTCGAAATGCACAAATTCATATCCATCTTACCGTAATTTATTGGGTCTACATGACAATTTACGGTTACTCGACTGCGTCGCTGGCCCCCTGCAGGCTGCGACTTCCAGGTTTTGTGGCAGGGAGAGCGGCAAGTTCCGGTGGCAGTGCGTCCGGCTGATAGACCGGGATATCCAGCTTGATCAATGATACCAGCGGCACTCCGATATCGAGTGTACCAGCAGAACGGTCAACGAGACAGGCAGCACCGACGACCTGGCCCGCATGAGCAGCGATGGCGGCGAGGCACTCGCGCGATGATAGGCCTGTGGTGATGATATCTTCGACCATCAGGACGCGCGCTCCAGCCGGAATGACAAAGCCCCTGCGAAGCGCAAACTGGCCATTCTCCCGCTCGACAAAGATCGCTTTCGCACCCAGTTGGCGCGCGGTCTCGTAGCCCGGCACGATGCCGCCGACGGCTGGTGAGACAACCATGTCAATCTTGCCGAAATGCTGTTCGATCTTCACAGCCAGGGCATGACACAGCTTTGCTGTCCGCGCCGGGTCCATGAAGACAAACATCTTCTGCAGGAAGACCGGGCTTCTCAGGCCGGATGACAAGATGAAATGCCCCTCGAGCAGCGCGCCAGCATCGCGAAATTCAGCAAGCACTTCATCCGGGCTCATATGGTTGTCCAACCTTCGATCAGTCTGGGAATGCCAGGTACGTACGCCAATTGCCGACGAACTGCCGCCGCCAATTAATGACGAACGTTTCCAAGTGCAATCACGATATGGCAGCATGAGGGCAATCGACGTTCAGGCAATGATCCGTTCGACCAGACTGATGACCGGCTTCTGGCGCAATTCGCTGATGATGGCATTGAGATGTTTCAGATCCCAGACTGTGAGATCGACGGTCATGTCGGTGAAGTCAAGGTTGGGCCGGTCCATCCTGACTGCGTCGATGTTGCCATCGTGCTCGGCGATGACGGTCGTGATCTGGGCCAGCGTGCCTGGCTCATTGATGGACTGTAGTGAGATGCGGGCCGGAAAGCGGCGCTTGCGCGTGTCCTCCAGATCCCAGCGCACATCCAGCCAGCGGTCCGGTTCGTTGTCGAAAGCCGCCAGCGCAGGTGACTGGATCGGATAGATCGTCACGCCTTCGCCTGGGCTCATGATGCCGACGATGCGATCTCCGGGCACCGCTCCACCCGCAGGTGCGAACTTGACTGCAAGGTCGCTGCCCAGCCCGTTGATCGGGATCGAACTCTGATCTTCGGCACTTGGGCGCTTGAACTTGAGGTTTTCGCCATGTTTGAGGTCAAACCAGCCGGGCCCCCGCGCACCGTCGTGCACTGGTCGCTTCTCGCTTTCAAGGTCGGGATACACAGCGCGCACCACGTCGCCAGAGAACATTTCGCCACGCCCGACAGAGGCCAGCACATCCTCGACGCTGCTGCGGGCAAGGCGCCCCAGCGCCGCCTTGAGCTTTTCGTCGTTGAGCGGACGGCCCGCGCGCTCGAAAGCGCGCTCGAGGATTTGCCGACCCAGCCCGGCATATTGTCGGCGCACGGCAGCGCGGGTGGCTCGCCGGATCGAGGCGCGAGCCTTGCCGGTGACGACCAGCGATTCCCATGCTGCGGGCGGAACCTGGCCCTTTGAGCGCACGATCTCGACTTCGTCGCCGTTCTGCAGTTCGGTGAGCAGCGGCGCATTGCGGCCATTGATCTTGCAGCCAACCGCCGAGTTGCCGACATCGGTGTGGACTGCATAGGCAAAATCGATCGGGGTCGCACCGCGCGGCAGGGCGATCAGCAGCCCCTTGGGCGAGAAGCAGAAGACCTGATCGTGGAACAGTTCGAGCTTGGTGTGTTCCAGAAATTCTTCCGGGCTGGCACTTTCGGCGAGGTTGTCCACCGTGCGCCGAAGCCATTGGTAGGCGCTGGATTCGCTCATGTCGCGCGTCGAGACCGTGCGCCCGTCCTTGTAGACCGCGTGGGCGGCAACGCCATATTCGGCGACGCGGTCCATGGTTTCTGTGCGGATCTGCAGTTCGACGCGCTGGTGGCCAGGCCCGACCACGGTGGTGTGGATCGAGCGGTAGTCGTTCT
>JBOFFB010000703.1:0-1686 GCA_051648385.1 Allobosea sp. | reverse complement strand
AGGCCGAGATGGGCCTCACGTATCTGTTCGTCTCGCACAATCTGGCCGTGGTGAACTACATGGCGGATCGCATCGCCGTGATGGCCAATGGCCGCATTGTCGAGATCGCGCCACGGCACGCATTGTTTGCCCGGCCAGTACATGCCTACACGCGGGCGCTGCTGAAAGCGGTGCCCTATGCCGATCTTGATCGCCCACTCGATTTCGAGATGCCGTCGCTGCGGGGGGCTTCGGACATGAGCCTGTGGTCGCCCGTTTTCAGATCTGGTTCCGGCCCCGGTGGGAAGCTCGCAATGCTGGATCTGGGCGGCGGGCACCGGGTGCTTGCCAGTCCCAACGCGGACCTGAAGGATCTTGTGGCATGAGGATATTGAGCTCATGCCTCTTGCTGTGCGCTGCGCTCGGGATCGGTCCTGCTGTCGCGCAGGTGGAGCCTCCCCTCCTCGCCGAGGCCGTGCGAAGCGGGACGCTGCCCGTGATGGCGAGCCGGTTGCCGAAGTCGCCGCGCCTGATTGACCTTGCCGCGATGAAACGCGAGCCGGGTATCCCTGGGGGCGAAATCAGGCTGTTGATGGCCGACCAGCGCGACCTGCGCATGATGACCATCTATGGCTATGCACGCCTTGTCGTCTTCAATTCAGAGCAGGAGATCGTCCCCGACATTCTCCAAAGCGTCGAAGTGGTCGAGGGGCGCAGTTTCACCCTGACGCTGCGGGAAGGACACCGCTGGTCCGACGGCACGCCCTTCAGTGCGGATGATTTTCGCTACTGGTGGGAGGATGTGGCCAACAACAAGCGGCTCAGCCCGGGAGGACCACCGCTCGTGATGGTACCGGATGGTCAGCCACCGACCTTCGAGGTGTTGGGGCCAACAACCGTGCGTTACACCTGGCCAGTGCCGAACCCGTCGTTCTTGCCCGCATTGGCCGGTGCACAGCCACTCTATATTCATATGCCCGCGCACTACCTGCGCCAGTTCCATGAGCGCCATGCCGAAGCTGCGCAGCTCACGGGACTTGTCCGCACGGCCCGTGTGAGGGATTGGGGCGCGCTTCATGAGCAGCGATCAAGACAATACCGGCCGGAGAACCCCGAACTGCCGACGCTCGATCCCTGGCGCAACCGCACGCCAGTGCCGGCCCAGCGCTTCGTGTTTGAACGCAACCCGTTCTTCCACCGCGTGGATGAGCGGGGGCAGCAACTGCCCTACCTCGATCGCGTGGTGATCAATACGGCAACGGCTCAGTTG
The DNA here is from genome assembly GCA_051648385.1 of Allobosea sp. Taxonomy (GTDB): domain Bacteria; phylum Pseudomonadota; class Alphaproteobacteria; order Rhizobiales; family Beijerinckiaceae; genus Allobosea. Next base: position 437 of record JBOFFB010000703.1, on the reverse strand, counting down.
ATCCCTGCCAAGACCGGAGCCGGTGATTCCGATCTGCAGGCGCGATACCTGCGCTTCGAGAACTATACGTTCCTGAAAGACGCCGAGAAGCGCCAGAACTTCGATGTCAAACTGTGGCGCCGGGCGGATGGAGCGAACCTCGCGATCTTCCCGAATCTCAACACGAATGACGCGACCTGGCGCGCACTGCTGAGGGACAAGAAGGTCCGCCAGGCGCTATCATTGGCCATCAACCGGAAGGACATCAACAATGTCATCTTCTACGGTCTGGCCAAAGAGGGTGCCAATACGCTGATCGATGGCAGCCCGATGCACGACAAGGCGTTTCAGGCGGCCTATGCCACGCATGATCCCGCGCGGGCCAACCGCATGCTGGACGAGGCAGGTCTCCAGACGCGCGACTGGGACGGGATCCGATTGCTGCCCGATGGACGCCG
>JBOFFB010000702.1:0-1574 GCA_051648385.1 Allobosea sp. | reverse complement strand
TGGTCATGACCAGTTCGCGGCCACCGGGCGTCAGTGTGATGCGGGTTGCGATGATCTCGTCGACAACCGAAATCGGCAGACCCCTGAGCAACGCCACGCGTTGGCGCAAGGCAGGCTCGAAGCTGAGTTCGCCGCGCATCGCCCGCTCGGTGATCTCGGAAACTTCGGCTTTCAGCCCGACGAAATCGGCCAGTTCATCAATGCATTCCTGTCCGATCATGGTCGAGTCCATATCGGCCAGGAACAATTTCTTGGAGCGATGGGCCAATGGCTGCACGATGACATCGATGGGGGCGGACAACGTGGCACGCAGGCGGTCGGCAATGTCGGCCAGCGTGGCATCAGGCCTTGCAAAGGGCAGGTCTGCTGCGATACCCCGATTAAGCCAGTTTGCGGTGCCGACATGTGGCAGCACTTCGCTGGCGCGGGCCAGCATGGCGGGCGACAAGGCCTTTTCCGCAGGGTTTGAAACGAGTGTCGCGACGTATGCCATCAACCGGCTTTCCGATGAGATTTGACGCCGTGCTCATTGCAGGTCCGACCGCAAGCGGCAAGTCGGCTTTCGCACTTCGGGTGGCGCGCACGACCGGCGGCGTGATCCTCAATGCCGACTCGATGCAGGTCTACCGCGATCTGCGGGTGCTGACCGCGCGGCCTTCGCCGGAGGAGGAGGGCCAGGCCGAGCACCGGCTTTACGGCTTTGTTGATGGCGCCGAGAATTTCTCGGTGGGCCGCTACGCCAGTGCAGCGAGTGCCGAGATCAGACAATGTTGGGCTCAAGGGCATGTGCCTGTCCTCACCGGTGGCACGGGGCTGTATTTCCAGGCGCTGGAGCAGGGCCTTTCCGCGATTCCGGCCTTGCCGCAGGAGGTGCGGGACAAGGTGCGGGCGGAGTGCGAGGGGGTGGAGACGATGGTGCTTCATGCGCGTCTTGCTGTGGCTGATCCGGCGGGAGCCGCTTGCCTGAGGCCAAGCGACCGGCTGCGCGTGATGCGCGCGCTCGAAGTCTTTGCCGCCACGGGACGCTCGCTGTCGAGCTTCCATGGCGAGCGCGAACCGGGGCCGCTGGTGGGGAAAAGACTGCTGAAGCTCTTTCTCGCACCCGACCGCGCCGAGGTGCATGCGCGCATCAACGCCCGCTTCAGGATGATGATCGAGACTGGCGCGCTTGATGAGGCGCGGGAACTGGCTGCGCGCGAGCTTGATCCGCTGCTGCCCGTGATGCGGGCGCACGGTGCGCCTGCATTGATGGCGCATGTACGTGGCGAGATGAGCCTCAACGACGCCATCCAGCGCGGGCAGGCCGACACCCGCGCTTACGTCAAGCGCCAGTTCACCTGGTTTCGGAACCAGATGGAAGGTTGGCGCTGGCTGCATGACGAGAGTGAGCGAGAAGGGACGCTCGCCGAGATGGCGTGAGGTTCTGGTGCCATCCCCGGCGCGCCGGAGACGCGGGAAGCGGATCTATCTGCGTGTCCCCGGAAGGTGGATCCCCTTTCTGGCCCTGCGGGTTAGAGGGGACGACACTGGAGACCTTTGCAGGGCAATCGCTTGAAGCCACTATGTTCCACAAT
>JBOFFB010000701.1:0-3213 GCA_051648385.1 Allobosea sp. | reverse complement strand
GGTGTAAGGGGCGAGGGTCGACCGGTAGCCGACGCCCGCAACCTTCGCTCCGGGATCGGCGGGATCTGCGCCGACGAGCGGCACCAACGGTACCGCGCAGCCGCCGAGCGTCATGGCCGCCAAAGCCACCCCTGCGAATGCCCCAAGTTTTCTTCCAAATATTCCGCGCGCCACCGAACCAACGGCGGCGACGATCGCCCCAATCTGCGCTGACATAAAAATCCCCTGAACTGACGATGGACCACAGGCGTGCGCACCCCTCACAGGCACGGCACCGCGTCATGCTGTTGTCAGGTCAGGAATTTGGGGGGCGATAAAGCCGCGGAGGCGCGTTGTCCGCCAGTTTCCGATGGACGTCGGATATCCGGACGGCGCTCGGCACCGACGGCTTTGCCACCGCGACGAGGGTTGCAGGAAGCGCGGTGACGCACATCAGGCCGCAGCACTTTCCATCCGCCGCATGCGGCGCCTTTGCCGGACCGGAATCGCTCTTCAACGCGACCGGCTTCACATCATGATCTGCGGATGAATCCGCGTGGGTCTGGACGCCGGAATGATGATGGGCATGTCCGTCGTTGTGGACGTGCATCATGCCTTCCTGGTGCACGTGGAGCATGGCTGGCACGTGATCCTCGTCAGTCAGGCAATAGGGCGCGGCCTGACTGCCGGGCAATGCGAAGGACAGCGTCGGCGCCAACACGCAAAACAGATAGGCCAAGGCGATGAGCCACCCTGCCTTAACCCGTTGCGTCCTGGTAAGTCCGACCAACATCAATGCGTCAATGCTTTCGATTTGCTGTACTCGGATTCGGAATCATAACTGCGAAATCGCGCGCCGCCAAGATGGAACCGAGAGGTTCATCGTTCCGCCCGTCCGACCACCGCCATCAATTCCGCGATCTTGCGGCGCTGATCCGCCTTGTCGCCGCTCGCAATCGCATGCTCGACGCAGTGGGCGACATGGTCCTTCAACACCTCTTCCTCGACGCGGCGCAGGGCGGCACGAACGGCGGAGATCTGCGTTACGATATCGATGCAGTAGCGGTCCTCCTCCACCATCTTGGCGAGGCCGCGCACCTGCCCCTCAATTCGGCTGAGGCGTTTCTGGCATGACGTCTTGATGTCTTTTCGCATTCGATTTATATACCCCTACCGGGTACCTGTTACAAGTCAATGAGGAGGCCTAAATGACCAGGTCGCGAAACGCAAGTTCCACGGGCCAGCCGGCCCCCTCCTCGATGGCAACTCACCAGCATGGCGGCCAGGCCCACGGCAATCACGAGCATCATCAACCTCCCGCGGAAAAGGGGAAAGTCCTCGACCCGGTTTGCGGGATGACCATCGACCCGGCGACGAGCAAGCACCGGTTCGATTACCAAGGCCGCACCTACCATTTCTGTTCGGCAGGCTGTCGCACGAAGTTCGCGGCCGCTCCTGAAACCTACCTCGATAAGTCCAAGGCCGCGCCGAAGGAGCCTGTTCCGGAAGGCACCGTTTACACATGCCCGATGCATCCGGAAATCAGGCAGATCGGGCCCGGCAACTGCCCGATCTGCGGAATGGCTCTGGAGCCCGAAGTGGCAACGCTGGACGCCGCACCGAATCCCGAACTGGCGGACATGACCCGACGGTTCTGGATCGGCCTCGTGCTGGCGCTGCCCGCAGTCGTCCTCGAGATGGGCGGGCATTTGGTCGGCGGCCACGGCTGGGTCGACCAAACCCTGTCGAACTGGATTCAACTCGTCTCGGCGACACCGGTCGTGATCTGGGCGGGTTGGCCATTCTTCGTGCGCGGCTGGCAGTCGCTGGTGACCCGCAACCTCAACATGTTCACCCTGATCGCGATGGGGACTGGCGTCGCTTACGTCTACAGCGTCGTCGCCACCGTCGCCCCGCAGGTCTTTCCGCCCGCGTTTCGCGGACACGATGGTGCCGTTGCCGTCTATTTCGAAGCGGCGGCGGTGATCACCGTCCTGGTACTGCTGGGTCAAGTGCTCGAATTGCGTGCCCGCGAAGCAACGTCGGGCGCGATCAAGGCCTTGCTCGATCTCGCACCGAAGACCGCGCGTCTCGTCACCGAGGACGGCACGGATCATGAAGTCCCGCTCGACAGCCTGAACGTGGGTGACAGGTTGCGCGTCCGTCCCGGCGAAAAGGTGCCGGTCGACGGCATTATTCTTGAGGGGCGCTCATCGCTCGATGAATCCCTGGTGACGGGAGAATCGATGCCCGTCACCAAAGAGACCGACGCCAAGGTCATCGCAGGCACCCTGAATCAATCCGGTAGCTTCGTGATGCGGGCCGAGAAGGTTGGGCGCGATACCATGTTGTCGCAGATCGTGCAGATGGTGGCGCAGGCGCAGCGCTCGCGCGCGCCGATTCAGCGGCTCGCGGATCAGGTTGCCGGGTGGTTCGTTCCAACCGTCATCGTCGCGGCGCTTGTCGCCTTCGCCGCCTGGTGGATTTTCGGGCCCGAACCGCGTCTGGCGTTCGGTCTGGTGGCGGCTGTCAGCGTGCTGATCATTGCCTGTCCTTGTGCCCTCGGGTTGGCGACGCCGATGTCGATCATGGTCGGCGTGGGACGCGGCGCCCATGCGGGCGTGTTGATCAAAAATGCTGAAGCGCTGGAGCGTCTGGAAAAGGTCGATACGCTGGTGGTCGATAAAACGGGAACGCTCACCGAAGGCAAGCCAAAGGTCGTCTCTATCGTTTCCGTCGCGGGATTTCGGGAGGACGATCTGCTCCGCCTCGCCGCGAGCGTCGAGCGCGCCAGCGAGCATCCGCTGGCTGATGCCGTTGTACGGGCGGCGAAAGAGCGCAATCTGACATTGATCAATGTAGAGGAATTCGACTCGCCAACAGGCAAAGGTGTGACCGGCAGGGTGGACGGCAAATCTGTCTTGCTTGGCAATACGGCCTATTTGAAATCGTTAGGTGTCGAGACACAAACATTGGAGCCACAAGCCGAAATCCTGCGCGGTGAAGGTGCAACCGTGATCAATATCGCACTCGATGGACAATTGGCGGGCCTCTTTGCAATCGCCGATCCAGTGAAGCAATCCACGCCCGATGCCTTGAAGGCGCTGGCAGCGGACGGCATCAAGGTCATTATGTTGACCGGCGACAACAGGACGACGGCGAATGCGGTCGCGAAACGGCTCGGCATCTCGGAGGTCGAGGCGGAAGTGCTGCCCGACCAGAAGAGCGCCGTCG
>JBOFFB010000700.1:0-9626 GCA_051648385.1 Allobosea sp. | reverse complement strand
TGCCCTCGAAATGGATGGTGCCAGCGCGCGTCGGTACGAGACCGCAGATCGCTTTCAATGTCGACGACTTGCCTGCGCCATTGGCACCGATCAGCGCGACGCACTCACCAGCCGCGACATCAAGACTGACCCCATGGATAACCTCGATGGCGCCATAGCTGACCTGAATGTTGCGGAGCGACAGCATCTCAGGCCGCCTCGCCAAGATAGGCGTCGATGACGGCGCGATTGGCCCTGATCTCGGCCGGCGTCCCTTCCGCAATCTTGGAGCCGAAGTTCAACACGACGATCCGATCACACAGCGCCATGATCAGGGCCATGTGATGTTCGATGATCACAACCGCCAGGCCACGCTTGCGAATGCCGCGGACAAGCTCAGCAAGTTCCTGGCGTTCATGCTCGACAAGACCGGCGGCAGGTTCATCAACAAGCAGGATTTTCGGGCGCGCGGCCAGCGCTGTCGCAATCATCAGGAACCGCTGTTGGGCCGAAGAAATGCTGCCGACAGCACGATCCGCAATTGGTGCCAGCGAACAAAGCTGCAGCAAATCTTCGACGTGCTGCGCTGTCCGGACATCCTCGTCCGATGAAGAGCCAAAACGCAGGATCGAAGCAATCGGATTGGCCTTGCGGATTGTGTGGCAGCCGATCGTCACATGTTGCCGGACCGTGAATTCCGGGAAGAGCCGCGCCGTCTGGAAAGTGCGGGCAAGCCCTTGAGCAACACGCTCCGGCTCCGGCATTCGTTCAATTGATTGCTGGCCCAGAACAATCGACCCCGATGTGGCCGAGAGCAAGCCAGCAAGCACATTCACCGTTGTCGACTTGCCCGACCCGTTGGGCCCGATCAGCCCCAGAACTTCACCGGCCGCCACATCGAATGACAGATCACGAATCGCGCGAACGCCGCCAAAATTCTTGGACAGTGTGTCGACGCGCAGGATCGTCTCACCCATGGTGCGGTTCCGGCAAAAGATTTCCCTGTCCACAAATCTATGCGCCGTTTGCGGGCTCCGATATCGCAAAGATTGACGGTAGATATTCAATTTTTCGATGCTAACATCATGCGTAAATTGGGTGCCAAAGTCCGCCAATGGTCCGGATCCGCAATATCAATTCGATCCATGTTTTCGATAGCGTCGCGCGCCTCGGAAGTGTGACCAAGGCGGCGCAGCACTGCGGCAGCACGCAGAGTTCGGTCAGCTATCATATCAAGAAGCTCGAATCCGATCTTGGTGTAGTTCTCTTCAGGCGCACCGCGCACGGTCTTGAGCTGACCGAGGACGGGGCCCGCCTAGCAAGCCATGTAGATGCCGGGCTGCAACAGATCGGGGCTGGCATCGAGCTGGTTGCTCGCCGGCGGGCCGAAGTTCGTGTCGCGCTTGTGCCGATGTTCGCAAGTCGTCTTGTCTCGGCGCGTATCAGCGATCTGCGGCAATCTTGCCCCGACGTCGATGTTTCGCTGCTCAATCACAACAATACGTTTGTCAACTTTCCTGATCCACGTGCTTTTGCAGACTTCGGTATTCAATGGGGAACGGGAGACTGGCCAAAGTTTCAAGCTATCAGCCTTTGGGAGGAGCGGCTCGTCGCGATTTGCAGCCCTGAGTATCAGGAGAAGCTCAAGCTCATCGAGCCACGGGATGTCGAGCGCTGCACCTTGCTCCATGTCGACGACAAACGGATGTGGGCTGAATGGATGACGGATTGCGGCGAGACACTTCGCCAGGGTCAGCCGAGCATGACGCTGGAGGATCGCCATTTCCAGCTCAGCGCGACAATGAATGGCTTGGGGATATCGCTCTTTGCGGAGTGGCTGGTCCAGAGTGAGTTGAAGGCAGGAAGTCTTGTGAATCCCTTCGGCAAAACATACCCTACTAGGTTCAGCTATTACCTCGTGGTACCGAATGGGCCACCGCTGTCGCCGGGGGCAAGGCAGATCAAGGATTGGTTCTTGTCCCTCGCCAACGACGCCAGACGCGCGATGCCTCTGATGTAGTCGGAAGTTTACGGGTGTTGTTGCATCCGGAGCCTATTCCCTGCGCACTGATCGGGCCGAAGATGGAAGGCGTATTGATCACGTCATGCTTTGCTGGAGCCAGCACATGACACAGCTGCACATGGGTTCACCATTGTCGGAGGGCAGGGTGCTTTCGCTGGACGGCGGCGGCAATCACCTGAACACTGGGTTGGATGCCGCCCGACAGCTTGTTGCAATGGAGGAGCTTCCAGGCCTTGTCATCTGCACAAGCGATCTGATCGCCTTCGGCGCGGCGCGCGCCTGGCGTGAGGAGCGACCGTCCTCCCGGCAACCGCGTATGATCGGTTTCGATGACTCATACCACCGACCCTCACAACTGACCTGTATGCGCCCATTGGCGCATCCCGATTGAAGTGATGACGTCTGGTTTGGCGGTGAGGTTGCGCCACGCTTTGCATGCTGCATCGATGATAACGGCGTATGTCTCGAAGACACGGTTTGAGAGGTAGTTGGCACGCAGATACTGCCAGATATTCTCCACGGGGTTCAGTTTCGGCGCGCGCAAGGGCAGCAGGATCGGCGTGATATTTTTGGCCAGTCGAGTTTGCCGGTGATGTGCCATCCGGCCCGATCAAGCAGCAGCACGGCGTGGGCGTCCTTGGCGACGTGCAAGGATATCTCGTCGATGTGCAACTGAATCATGTAGGTATCGGCATGGGGCAATGCGAGGGCCGCGCCGACGCCGCGTGCAGGACAGATGGCACCAAAGAGATACGCGTTCTCGTATCGCTGGTCGGCAGGCTGGGTGGGTCTTGTGCCGCGCCTCGCCCAGGGCCTCATGCCCCTCCGCTGGCTCATTCCAGACGCAGGCAGTCCATCTCGTCAACGAAGTGTTCCGCTGAGGAACACCTTGAGCGCACCACATGGCCAAACAGTCGTTCCGCATTGTCCATTCGTCCTTGCGCTAGCCCGCCTTTTGTACTGCAATGCCAGTAAGGACAGAGGACCGCCAAGAACGCGCGTCCCGACTAGCCGGGGAGTAACGGACATGACCTGCATCGACAGAAGAACCGCGCTGAAAGGCTCGATTGCGCTCGCGGCATCGGTTGCGGTCGGAAGCCGCGCCAGCGCCCAGAGTGGCTCACGCCTGCGCGCATACTGGTGGGGCAACCCGGAGCGCGACAGACGAACACGATCTGCGCTTGATGCCTATCAGGCGAGAAATGCAACCGTACAGATCAGCTCGGAATCCGTCGGCTGGGGTGACTATTGGACCAAACTTGCAACACAGACGGCAGGCGGAAATCCACCTGACCTGATCCAGATGGACTACCGCTACATTTATGAGTACTCGCGTCGCGGCACGTTGCTGGCTTTGGAATCCCAAGCCAAGGCGCTTGACCTATCAGGTTTTTCCGCAGGAGCGCGTGACGCCGGCATGGTCGACGGAAAGCTCTATGGTGTCACCATGGGCACCAACTCGAAAGCCATGGTTTACGATGTCGGTATGTTCGAGAAGGTCGGCATTTCCAAGCTGGACGCGACTTTTACCTGGCAGGAGATGGCCAGGATTGCTGCGGAAATATCGAAGATCAATCCCGGCAAGTACTGGGGCACCGGCGACAATAGCCGCTGGGAGCAGGGCTTTGAGCATTGGCTGAACCAGCGCGGAAAGCTGCTCTACACGGCGGACGGCAAGACTGCTTTCACCGCCGACGATGTGGCCGAGTGGTTCGACATCTGGGACAAGTTGCGCAAGACAGGAGCATGTGCGCCGGCAGAGGTGGCGGCGCTGAACACCGGTGCTATCGACCAGTATGAGATCAGCCGTGGCGAGGCTGCGATGAGCTATGCCAATTCCAACCAGATTGTTGCATTCCAGGCCATCAACAAGAACAAGCTCGGCATGAGCCTGTTTCCACAGGAGAAAGGCACGGCATCCGGTCATTACATCAAGCCGTCGATGTTGATGAGCGTGTCGGCACGCTCGCGTTCACCAGAAGAAGCGGCCAGGATTGTCAACTTCATGGTGAATGAGGCAGAGGGTGTGAAAATCCTCGGCATCGAGCGCGGCGTGCCTGGCTCGGCAGCTGCGCAGATGGCCCTTGCGCCCGATCTCGACGATCTGGGCAAGGCGCAGGTCAATTTCGTGGCCGAAGCGACGAAGGTCGCCGTGCCGATCCCGCCGCCTCCGCCAAAGGGCGCGGGCGAAATCGAGGTGCTGCTCCGGCGGGTTGCCGATTCCGTCGCCTTTGGCCGGGCAAGCGTCAAGGCCGGCGCGGCGCAATTCCATCAAGAGGCGGTCGCCGTCCTGGCGAGAGGGTGAGATTGAAGGATCAGCGGGCCGGGTCCTCGCGCTTCTGGCGCGAGGACATTCATGGCTACCTCTTCCTGTTGCCCTGGCTGCTGGGCTTTGTGTGCTTCACACTGGGGCCGACGCTCGCCTCGCTCTATTTGTCGTTCACGAAGTTCGACCTCTTGAGCGCTCCACGCTGGGCCGGGCTCGATAACTATACGTTCATGTTCACGCAGGATCGGCGTTTTACCGCAGCATTGTCAGTTACTTTCATCTATCTCATCCTGGAGGTGCCGCTAAAGCTCTGCTTTGCCCTGGCGGTCGCGATCGCATTGAACCGGAGCACAAGCGGTGGCAATTTCTATCGCGCAGTCTTCTACGTCCCGTCGCTTCTCGGCGGCTCGGTGGCGATCGCTGTGCTTTGGCGGCAATTGTTCCAGGGCAACGGAACGATCAATCAGATCATCTTCCAGCTGACTGGCTGGCAGGGGCCCAGCTGGATCTCGAACCCGGATACCGCTGTCTACACGCTTGTCATCCTCGCGGTCTGGCAGTTCGGATCGCCAATGATCATCTTCCTCGCCGGCCTGAGGCAGATTCCGAAGGAACTCTATGAAGCAGCCGAGATCGATGGCGCCGGCAAATTTCGCCAGTTTCGATCGATCACGCTGCCGCTGCTCGGGCCTGTGATCTTCTTCAATCTGGTGCTGCAGACCATCGAGGGCTTCAAGGCCTTCACGCCGGCTTTCATCGTCAGCGGCGGCACGGGTGGGCCAGTCGACTCAACGCTGTTCTACACGCTCTATCTTTATCAGGAGGCCTTCTCCAATTTCCGCATGGGCTATGCCTCTGCCTTGGCGTGGGTGCTGCTTGTTATCATCGGCTTCTTCACGGCGTTGAGCTTCGCGTCGGCAAGGTACTGGGTGCACTATGACGACGACCGCCGTTGAGCGCCTGCCGACATGGTCCACGAACCCACCTGCCGAAAGCGCAGGTCGTCGTATTGCCATCGCACTGATGCGCCACGCGGTGCTGATCGCGGCATCGTTCATCATGCTCTATCCGCTGCTGTGGATGGCAGCGAGTGCCTTCAAGCCAGAAGCGTTGATCTTCACGGACCTGTCGATCGTGCCGCCAACGCTTGATCCGCGCAATTTCTTCGAAGGCTGGAAGGCGCTGGAGGTCAGTTTCTCGCGCTTTTACTGGAACTCGTTCGTCATCGCCGTGCTGGTGGTCATCGGCAATGTGCTCTCCTGCTCGATGGCGGCATTTGCCTTCGCCAAGCTGAACTTTCGGGGCAAGAAACTGTTGTTTGCTCTCATGATGGCGACGCTCATGTTGCCATATCATGTCACGCTGATCCCTCAGTACGTGCTCTTCCTCAACATTGGATGGATCGACACGATCCTGCCGCTTGTCGTGCCGAAGTTCCTGGCCGTGGACGCCTTTTTCATCTTCCTGATGGTGCAGTTTTTCCGCAGCCTGCCGCGCGAGCTGGACGAGGCGGCGATGATCGATGGGTGCGGCCCCTGGCGTATCTTCTTCTTGATCATCCTGCCGTTGTCGAAGCCTGTGCTGGCCACGGCTGCGATCTTTTCTTTCCTGTGGACATGGAATGACTTTTTCGGCCCGCTGATCTATCTGAATGACGTGCAGAACTACACTGTGCCGCTGGCCTTGCGCGCTTTTGTCGACAGCACTGGCCAATCCGCCTGGGGTCAGCTGTTCGCGATGTCCACACTGGCTCTCGCACCGATCTTCATATTCTTCCTGCTGTTTCAGCGCCTCATCATCGAAGGTGTCGCCATGACGGGGTTAAAGGGATGACCAGACGCAAAATCCGGATTGCCGCCATTGGCCTCAATCACAGCCACATCTATGGTCAGACCAAGTGCCTGCTCGATGCTGGTGCGGAATTGGTGGCCTTCCATGCGGTTGAGGATGACCTGGCTGCAACTTACCAAGCCCGGCATCCGGCAGCCAGTCGCATGCCAGACGCTGCGGAAATTTACGAAGACACCTCTATCCACATGGTCGTTACGGCAGCGATCCCTGATCAACGGGCCGCCGTCGCGCTCGCCGCGATGCGCCACGGCAAGGACGTGATGACCGACAAGCCGGGCGCGATTACCTTTGATCAGCTGGCGGAGTTGCGACGCGTGCAGGCCGAGACGAAGCGCATCTGGTCCGTCTGCTATTCGGAGCGCTTCGAGACGCGATCCACTGTGAAAGCCAGCGAGCTCGTCGCCGCAGGGGCCATCGGCAAGGTCGTTCAGACGATCGGCCTTGGACCGCACGCGCTCAACAACAATCCCAGGCCGGACTGGTTCTTCCAACGAAAGCGCTACGGCGGCATTCTGGCCGATATTGCCGCCCACCAATGTGACCAGTTCCTGCATTTCACCGGCTCCACGAGCGCCGAGGTCGTGGCCTCACACGTCGCCAACCACGCCAATCCGGACAAGCCGGAACTGGAGGATTTCGGCGAGGTGCTGCTGCGCGGCAATGGCGGCACGGGCTACATCCGGGTCGACTGGTATACGCCGAAAGGCCTCGGCATTTGGGGTGATGGCCGCCTGACAATCCTTGGCACTGACGGCTATCTCGAATTGCGCAAATACATCGACATCGCCGGCCAGCCCGGTACGGACCACCTCTTCCTCGTCGATCAGAAGGGCACGCACCGTATCGATTGCAGCGGCACACCGCTGCCCTATGGCGGGCAACTGATTGCCGATGTGCTCGACCGTACCGAGACCGCCATGGCCCAGGCTCATTGCTTTCTTGCTACGGAGCTGGCGATCACGGCCGAGGCCAAGGCGGCGCGCGTGGACATCAAGCAGTGAGCCGCCGTCTAAGGGTTGCGGTGGTTGGCCTCGGTGTTGGTGAACAGCATGTGCAGGCATACGCTGCGCGACCTGACCTGTTCGAACTTGCTGCGATCTGCGATCTTGACCCGCGGCGGCTGGAGCGGATCGGCACGGAGTATCGTACGGCGAGCTTCAACTCTGACTATGGCACGATGCTGGCTTCTGCGAAGCTCGACATCGTCAACATCTGTACGCCGCCCGATACGCACTACGCGTTGATTACGGAGGGCCTCGCGGCCGGTGTGAACGTGGTTTGCGAAAAGCCCCTCGTCGGCTCGCTGGCTGATATCGACAGGCTCGAGGCGGCAGAAGCGGCAAGTGGCAAGCGCATCATCCCAATCTTCCAGTATCGTTTCGGGAACGGCCTACAGCGCCTGAAACGACTCGTGGATGCGGGCCTCGCAGGAGACGCGCTTCTGACCACGATCGAAACCAGCTGGCTGCGCGGCGCGGACTACTACGCTGTGGACTGGCGCGGCAAATGGGCAACGGAATTGGGCGGGGTCTGCCTGACGCAGGCCATCCATGCCCATGACATGCTGAGCTACATCAACGGACCGGTCGCTTCCGTGTTTGCAAACCTCAGAACCCGCGTCAATGTGATCGAGGTCGAGGATTGCGCGGCGATCGCGGTGGAGATGGTGGACGGCTCCATCGCCACGCTTTCGGCCACGCTGGGTTCGGCGGAGCAAATCTCGCGGCTGCGCTTCGTCTTTCGCAACTTGACGGCGGAGAGCAATCTCGACGCCTATCGACCGTCGCGCGATCCGTGGCGCTTCACGGCGGTGAAAGCTGAGGCTCAGCAGGCTATCGATGCAATGGTTGATGGCGTGATGCCGCAGGAAGAGTTCTTCGAAAGGCAGTTCGTGCATTTGCACGCGGCGCTCACAAGAGGCGGCGACATGCCTGTAGCGCTCTCCGACGCAAGGGCGTCCCTGGAGCTGATCACAGGTATCTACCATTCGGCGATTACAGGTGAGCGGGTATCGTTTCCCCTGGCTCCAGACCATCCGCGCTACCATGGCTGGGCGGCGGAGCCGGGGGCCTTCGCAAGGAAAGTGCCGAAATGAGCAAGCGCCGCGTCACCATCGGGATTATCGGGCTCGGAACGGGCGCAGCGCCGCACCTCAAAAGCCTCGCCGATTTCGCCGATCTCATGCCGGTTAGCCTCGCGGCGACACCAAGCGCGGAAAGGGCTAAAGCGCGGCTGGGTCTCCCCTTTCCCGTGACCACGGATGTGATGGCCGTGATCGACCATCCTGACATCGAGGCGGTGATCATCATCACGCCGCCGAACACCCATCGGGAGCTGACACTCGCCTGCCTGCGAGCGGGCAAACATGTCCTTATCGAGAAGCCGATCGAGCTTACCGCAGATCGCGGACAGGACATGGTTGAACTTGCCACTGCCTGCGGCCTCCGGCTCGGCGTGATGCTTCAGCACAGGCTGCGGCCCGGTGCGCTACGACTGCGCGCTGCGGTCGAGAGCGGTGAATTGGGCAACATCCTATCAGCTTCGGCCATCATGAACTGGTGGCGCCCGCAAGCTTATTACGACGAGCCCGGACGCGGCACACTGGCACGTGACGGCGGCGGCGTGCTGCTCACGCAGGCGATTCACACACTTGATCTGTTCCGCTCGCTCGTCGGCTTCTCCGGGGTCGACGCGGCTCAGGTGATCACAACCGGCGCACACCGAATGGAAACTGAGGACCACGTGAATGCGCTGATCCGCCTGGCCAATGGTGCCCCCGGCGTCATCATTGCCAGCACCGCAGCCTATCCCGGATCACCAGAGCGCATCGAGATATTCGGGACCCGAGCCAGTGCCAGCCTGATTGGTGGTGCGCTGACAATAAGCCATCTCGACGGAACCTTTGAGCATATCGAGGCGGAAGGCCGCAGCGGAAGCGGCGCCGGCATCATGGACTTTCCGCACGACGCGCACCGCGCGGTGATCGCAGATTTCGGTGACGCGGTGCGCGAGGGGCGTGATCCGGCCATCCCTGGACGCGAAGCGGTCATCAGCCAACGGTTCATCGAGGCGATTCTGGAGCATAAAGGGTAGAGCATTGCACACAAAAGCGGGTGCCGACTTTGTGCGCAATGCTCTGATTCAAAACAGGCGACCATCATTCTGCATTGGGTTTGTCACTCGTGGAGAACATTGCCCGCCGCGAATGAAGCCTCACTGACCCCACTGTCAGGGCAATCGCTTGAAGTCGACGTTTTGTGAAATGCCTGGCGTGATGGCCTTCTTGTAACTTAAATCCCACCGCATCTGATATACTCATGGTTGCGGTGGCAGGCTGAAGACCGAGACCTTCGAGGGACACCAAGCCCGCAAGGGGAGCGACTGTCTTGCCGGTCAAGCGATTTGTTCGCGCCATGGTTGTCTGTCCCTGATGATGGCATTGAGAATGGTGATGAGTTTTCGGGCGGTTGCGATGATGGCGACGAGCTTTGGCTTGCCCGCCGC
>JBOFFB010000699.1:0-3217 GCA_051648385.1 Allobosea sp. | reverse complement strand
GTTACTTTTTTGAGCCATCTTAGCGAGAAATGCATGCTGGAAAGATGCGAGCTTTCAATGTTAAGACCTGCGAGACAGTTCTGTGAGACTAGAGTCGGCGTGAGCGCGAGCGTGTCGTCTTTTAATGAATGTTTGTGATCAAGGTTTTCTTATGTTGACGTCCGGTCGAACACAGCGCTTGACGGTATCAGCGCTCGCTTTGTTGGTGCTGAGTGCGCTTCAAACCCCTGCATCTGCAGCGGAAACGCTCGAGTCGGCCCTTGCAAAAGCCTACGGCAGCAACCCGACGCTCAATGCACAGCGCGCGGCGCTGCGCGTGTCGAACGAAGGCGTGCCGCAGGCTCTCTCGGGATATCGGCCACGGGTGACAGGCACGGCAGATATCGGCGCGTCGTATACCGAGGCCGATGCACCGAATTCACGGTCGCGATCAATCCGTCAGGCCCCGCGCGGCGTGGGTATCACTGTTGATCAGACGATATGGAATGCTGGCCGGACCGGAAATGCTGTGAGCCAGGCGGAAGCCATTGTTCTGGCGAGCCGGGAGTTGCTGCGCCAGACCGAACAGACGGTCCTGCTGACAGCTGCGACCTCTTACATGAACGTCCTGCGCGATACCGCGATCCTCAATCTCAATGCAAACAACGTGGAAGTGCTTGAAGAGCAGCTCCGCCAGACGCGAGACCGGTTCAACGTCGGTGAAGTCACGCGCACCGATGTTGCCCAGTCGGAAGCGCGTCTGGCTTCGTCGCGTTCGCAATTGGCTTTGGCCCAGTCGAATCTCAAGTCCAGCCTCGGTCGCTATCGCCAGATTGTTGGTGTGCAGCCAAAGCGGCTTGCGCCAGCCAAGCCTCTTGATCGCAACTTGCCAAAGTCCCTTGAAGACGCTTCACGCACCGCCCAATCGGTGCATCCTTCGATCACTTCAGCTTTGTTCAACGTCGATGCAGCTGATATCGCAGTGAAGGTCAGCGAGGCCGACCTGCTGCCCAATCTGGCCTTTCAGGGTAGCGTTTCGCAACGCAACGATGTCACGACATTGAATGACAGGCGGACGACTGCTTCGGCAGTGGCCCGTTTGACAGTGCCGATATACGAAGGTGGGCAGGTTTACTCGCGAACCCGGCAGGCAAAGGAAACCGCTGGTCAGCGGAGGCTCGATGCCGATGTTGCGCGCGAGCAGGTGCGGTCGGACGTGGTAACGGCATGGGGCTCGCTCGAAGCAGCAAAGGCCCAGACGATCGCCGCCCAGGCGCAGGTCCTCGCGGCAGAAACGGCGCTCAACGGCGTGCGTGAAGAAGCCAAAGTTGGTCAGCGCACGACACTGGATGTGCTGAACGCGCAACAGGAATTGCTCAGTGCCCGCTCGGCGCTCGTCACAGCACAACGCGATCGTGTCGTGGCCTCCTACGCCGTTTTGCAGAGCACGGGACGTCTCAACCCCGAGCGTCTTGGCCTGAAAGTCGCGCGCTACAATGAGCGGCTGCATTATGAGCAAGTTCGCGACAAGTGGATCGGCCTGCAAACTCCGGATGGCCGTTGACCGGCAGGTCGCTGACTGGACAGTTTTCGATCCCGTCAGTTGTTCGCGATCAGGTCATTTTCCTGTGTGTGGTCATGCTGGCTGGTTGTGCGGCATTCCAGACATGATCTACTGACATTCGATACAGGGCCGATTCCGCCCTTCAGTTTGACACGTGGCACCCCGGGTTGAGTATGAGCACTCTCGCTAAAGGCAACGAACCGTCGATGGAGGAAATCCTCGCTTCGATCCGTCGTATCATTGCCGACGATCAGCAGGCTGTATTGTCCGAGAAGGATGCGCCCGCAGCACAACCGCCAGCACCGCAATTTGTCGCGGAACCTGAGGATGAGGTTCTAGATCTTGCTGTTGTGGCAAAGTCGTTGCCGCCAGAGCCTGTTTCCGAGCCGCAGGGGCAGGAAGACGTCGATCTGCTGTTTGCGGAAGTTGAACCTGAGCCTGAACCCGCAATTATTGTTCCGCCGCCACCGCCAGTGATTGCAGCGCCTATCCCGCCAGTACAAGCGGCAACGCCGGAGCTGCAGCCATCATCCGACCTGATGTCGGCGGCGACAAGCGCGTCAATTGCAGGTGCGTTCTCGTCGCTCTCCAGCACGCTGATCACCGGCAACGCACGCACGTTGGAAGACCTGGTCAAAGACATGATGAAGCCGATGCTCAAGACCTGGCTGGACGACAACCTGCCCACTATCGTCGAGCGGCTCGTCAAGACCGAGATCGAGCGCGTGTCGCGTGGTGGACGCTGAGCTCACAAGAGCGTTGACGAAACCACCCGTGTTCGGCTTTTAAGAATCCAGCATCGGTTTTTGGTGATTTGCAGCCGGGCATGCTCTGCCCGGCTTTTGTTTTGAGGTCCGCTCCCATGATGGACAACAGGTTTGACCCCTCGGCGATCGAGGCGCGCATCGCGGCGCGCTGGGCCGAGGCCAATGCTTTTGCTGCCCTGCGCCTGGGCCGCGAAGGCGCCGAACCGTACTGCATCGTCATTCCCCCGCCAAATGTCACGGGCTCGCTGCACATCGGGCACGCACTCAACAACACGCTTCAAGATGTGCTGTGCCGCTACTGGCGCATGAAGGGCCGTGACGTGCTCTGGCAGCCCGGCACCGACCATGCGGGCATCGCCACGCAAATGATGGTGGAGCGCAAGCTTGCTGCCGAAAACCGCACGGACCGCCGCAGCATGGGCCGCGAGGCCTTTCTGAAAGAGGTCTGGGCCTGGAAGGAAGAGAGCGGCGGCACCATCGTCAACCAGCTCAAGCGCCTCGGTGCGTCCTGCGACTGGAGCCGCGAGCGCTTCACCATGGATCCCGGCCTCAGCGACGCCGTGCTCAAGGTTTTCGTCGAGCTGCACAGGAAGGGCATGATCTACAAGGATCGGCGGCTGGTGAACTGGGACCCGAAGCTGCTGACCGCGATCTCCGACCTTGAAGTCGAGCAGCGCGAGATCAAGGGGCACATGTGGTATTTCCGCTATCCGCTGGAGGGCGTGACCTTCAATCCGGAAGACGAGACCACCTTCATCACCATCGCGACCACGCGCCCCGAGACCATGCTGGGTGACGGTGCTGTCGCGGTGCATCCAGACAACGAAAACATCGGCTGGATGATCGGCAAAACCGCGATCCTGCCGCTGGTCAATCGCCGCCTGCCGATCATCGGCGACACCTATGC
>JBOFFB010000698.1:0-8304 GCA_051648385.1 Allobosea sp. | reverse complement strand
GCCCAACCCGACATGTGGCGATAGCTTCGATGCGAGGGCGGCAACAAAATTGGAGGCCATGGTGATGCTCCTTTGGCGAGGATGAATCACCAAAATAGCAGCCAATTGCCGCTCTCAAACAATCGTGTCGTGTAGTGTGCACGAAACCGGTACCCACCCTCGCCTTCGCGAGGGCATGCTTTTGCGCGCAATGCTCCAAGCGTGATCGTGTTTGTCCTTTGCGCCGTCATGCCGACGGAGTAAGACGCAGCGTTGACCCCGCAATCGCCTGTCCGAGAAGGAGTGGCCAAGATGTTGAGCCGCCTTTTTGACTGGCTTGAAAGCCGCGTCGACGTGTTTGCGCCGTTCGATGAACGCCAGACCCCACCGGATACTGTCTGGCGCTTCATCTGGTTCCATATCCGTGAGCTGAAGGGTTGGTACTGGGTGATGCTGGTCACCGCCTTCCTGTTCAGCGCCATCGAGGCGTCGCTGTATTTGTTGGTCGGCTGGCTGATCGACCTGATCGGCAAGAATTCGCCCGAGGTTGTGTTCCGTGAACATGCGGGACTGCTGGCAGGGTTCGCCTTCCTATTGCTGGTGGTGCGGCCAATTGTCTATTTCGCAAATCACGCGGTGGTCGACCAGGTGGTGGTGCCGCAGCTCACCAACCGCATCCGTTGGCGCAGCCATGTCTACACGCTCGGGCACTCGCTGAACTATTTCCAGAATGACTTCGCTGGACGGCTGTCCTCGCGGGTCATCCAGGCTGGGCAGTCGATCCGCAGCGCCACCGTCGAGATGATCGACGATATGTGGTACGTCATTGTCTTTGCTGGTGTCGCCATCGGCTTTTTCGGCACTGTCAGTTTCTGGCTGATGTTGCCTGTTTTGATCTGGATGGCAGGCTATATCTGGCTGATCACCTATTTCGTGCCGCGCGCCACAGCCCGCTCGGAAGCGAACTCGCAAGCACGTTCTGCCGCAACGGGCCGCATCGTCGACAGTTATACCAACATCATGACGGTGAAGCTGTTCGCGCGCAGTGATGTGGAGCGTTCAAGCGTCAAGGACGCGCTCGGCAACTGGGTCCGCACCTTCCTTGACCTGACGCGCCTGATCACGGTGGTCAGTGTCGTGCTGCAGACGATGAACAGCCTGCTGATCGTGGTCGCCTCGGGCGTCTCGCTCTGGCTCTGGTCGCGTGGGCTGATGACGCCTGGCGAGATGGCGGCAGGCATCGGGCTGGTGCTGCGCCTCATCCAGATGTCGAGCTGGGTCATCCAGCAGGTGCGCGGCATCTTCGAGGAAATCGGTGCGGTCAAGGAAAGCATGGAAACGATCGCCAAGCCGCATGGGCTCGTCGACGACCTGAGCGCGGGCCAGTTGACGGTGGCCAAAGGCGAGATCGTGTTCGACCGGGTGCGCTTTCACTACGGCAAGGAAAAGGGCGTCTTCGAGGCGCTCGATCTGACCATCAAGCCCGGCGAACGTATCGGCCTGATCGGACCGTCAGGTGCCGGCAAGTCGACGATGATCAACCTGATGCTGCGTCTTTATGATGTGCAAGGCGGCCGTATCCTTATCGATGGACAGGACATTGCCCACGTCACGCAGGACAGCCTGCGCGCCGCGATTGCCACGGTGACCCAGGACAACTCGCTGCTGCATCGCTCGATTTTCGAGAACATCGCCTATGGTCGCCCCGATGCGAGCGAAGCGACCGTGATTGCCGCTGCAAAGGCGGCGTCCGCACATGAGTTCATCCTGTCGCTGGGCGATCAGGAAGGGCGCACGGGTTATGCCGCGCGGGTTGGCGAGCGCGGTGTGAAGCTGTCGGGTGGGCAGCGCCAGCGCATTGCCATCGCCCGCGTCATCCTCAAGAACGCGCCAATCCTTGTGCTGGACGAGGCAACGTCAGCGCTCGATTCGGAGGTCGAGGCTGCCATACAGGAGCAGTTGCAGACCCTGATGGTCGGAAAGACGGTGATTGCGATCGCGCATCGGCTGTCAACCATCGCGTCGCTCGATCGGCTGGTGGTGATGGACAAGGGGCAGGTTGTTGATCAAGGCAGCCATCAGGAACTTGTGGCACGCGGAGGGCTCTATGCGCGGCTCTGGGCACGACAATCAGGCGGCTTCCTCGGGCTCGATGTCGACGAGAAGGCCACAGTTCCGGTGGTGTGACGCCAACTTTGGCGGCTTGGCAGGTTTTTGCCGGTCTCCAAACGGCCCTCGGTGCGGCCTGCGGCGCGTTGGATATGGACATGACATTTTGGTCATGCAAAAAGGCGCGACAACACAGCGCATTGTGGCGACGGGTCGTCGCATTGCGTTGGCGTCGAAAAGTAACAATTACAACAGATAAGAATTCAGCGCGGGGAACGAGTCTTTGTCTTTCCCGACAAATTCATGAGGCAGACCGTGGCCGAAGCCAAGACCAACCCCGTCGGCGAACCAACCCGCCGTGACATGCTGTTCCTCGCAACTGGTGCCATGGGGGCTGCTGGCGCTGTGGCTCTTGCTATCCCGTTCGTACGCACGCTCGCACCCAACGCCCAGACCATCGCAGCTGGCGCGCCGATAGAGGTTGACCTGACCCCGATTGTCGAAGGGCAGGGCATCAAGCTGTTCTGGCGCGGCAAGCTCGTGTTTGTGCGCAGCCGCACCAAGGCCGAAATCGAGGAAGCGCAGAAGGTCAATATCGCGTCTTTGCCCGATCCGCAGGCTGACGCTGCCCGCGTCAAGCCCGGCAAGGAAAACTGGCTGGTGGTTTACGGCTCCTGCACCCACCTCGGCTGCATTCCTGGAGGCTCGGCTGCAGGCGAAGTGCGCGGCGATTTCAACGGCTGGTTCTGCCCATGCCACGGCTCGCACTACGACACCTCCGGCCGTATCCGCAGAGGCCCGGCACCGACCAATCTGCCGGTTCCGCCTTACGCCTTCCTGTCCGACACCAAGATTCGTATCGGTTGAGCACATTCTCATCCGTTTTGACTGAAGCGAGAGAAAGCACCCTGTCATGAGTGGACCTTCGTCTTACGTTCCAAAGCTCGGCATCGCCAAGTGGATGGATGCGCGCCTGCCGCTTCCGCGCATGGTTTATGACAGCTTCATCGCCTATCCGGTGCCACGCAATCTCAACTATTTCTGGACCTTCGGCGGCATCCTGATGGTGATGCTGGTCAGCCAGATCATTACGGGCATCATCCTGGCAATGCACTACACCCCGCATACCAGCATGGCATTCAACTCCGTCGAAAGCATCATGCGCGACGTCGAGTATGGCTGGCTGATGCGTTACATGCACGCCAACGGTGCCTCGATGTTCTTCATCGCCGTCTACATCCACATGTTCCGCGGCTTGTACTACGGGTCTTACAAGGCTCCCCGCGAGGTTTTGTGGATTCTCGGCGTGATCATCTTCCTCTTGATGATTGTCACTGCGTTCATGGGCTACGTGCTGCCATGGGGCCAGATGTCCTTCTGGGGCGC
The DNA here is from genome assembly GCA_051648385.1 of Allobosea sp. Classification (GTDB taxonomy): domain Bacteria; phylum Pseudomonadota; class Alphaproteobacteria; order Rhizobiales; family Beijerinckiaceae; genus Allobosea. The sequence continues at coordinate 4,830 of JBOFFB010000698.1, read as the reverse complement.
GACCGTCATCACCAACCTGTTCTCGGCATTCCCCATTGTCGGCGAGACAATCGTGACATTCCTGTGGGGCGGCTACTCGGTCGACAACCCGACGCTGACGCGCTTCTTCTCGCTGCATTTCCTGTTGCCGTTCATGATCTTCGGCGTAGTGATCCTGCATGTCTGGGCGCTGCACGTCACCGGACAGAACAACCCGACCGGGGTTGAAGTGAAGGCTGTAGCCAAGGATACGATCCCGTTCACGCCGTATGCTACGATCAAGGACGCGGTGGCGATGGTCTGTTTCTTCGCCTTCTTCTCCTACTTCCTGTTCTTCATCCCGAACTATCTCGGCCATGCCGACAACTACATCCCAGCGAACCCCGCCGTGACGCCTGCGCACATCGTGCCGGAATGGTACATGCTGCCCTTCTATGCCATTCTGCGCGCGGTGCCGGACAAGCTCGGCGGTGTTCTGCTGATGTTTGCTGCTATCGCCGTGCTGGTCGTGCTGCCGTGGCTCGACACCTCGAAGGTGCGTTCAATGAGCTATCGGCCGCTGGCCCGGCAGTGCTTCTGGGCATTCTGCGTCACCAGCGTGATGCTGGGCTGGCTCGGCTCGCGCCCGGCAGAGGGCATTTATGTCACGCTCAGCCAAGTCTTCACCGCACTCTATTTTGCTTACTTCCTGGTCGCGCTGCCGCTGCTCGGATTGTTTGAAAAGACCAAGCAGTTGCCGGGTTCGATCGCGGATTCGGTGCTGTCGAAGTTGCAAGGTGGCTCCGGCGCGACCATCGGCGCGGTTGCTGCGGCGGAACCAAACACCAAGGGCTGATGATCATGAAAACGTTTCGTTCAAAAATGGCGGTTGCCGCCTTCATGATTCTCGGCCTTGCGGTCGGCAGCGTTGTCCCGGCGCTGGCCGCAGGCGGTGGCACGAACCCGCCTGAGCACAACTGGACCTTTGATGGCCCGTTCGGCACGTTTGACCGGGCCCAGTTGCAGCGTGGCTACAAGGTCTATCGCGAAGTCTGTTCTGCTTGCCACTCGATGAGTCTGCTGCGCTTTCGCAATCTTGCGCAGAAGGGCGGCCCTGAGTTCACGGAAGCTCAGGTTCGCGCACTTGCTGCCGACTTCAAGATCCAGGACGGCCCGAACGAGCAGGGCGAAATGTTCGAGCGGCCCGGTCGCGCGGCAGATGCGTTCCCGAAGCCGTTCCCGAATGAGCAGGCTGCACGCGCCGCCAACAATGGTGCTTACCCCTATGACCTTTCTGTCATGGCCAAAGCCCGCAACTATGAGCGCGGCTTTCCGCTGTTCCTGCTCGATATCGTCACCCAGTATTCGGAAGGCGGTCCAGATTATCTGAAAGCGCTGCTAACCGGCTACGAGGATCCGCCAAAGGGCGTGGAACTGCAGCCCGGCCAGAACTGGAACAAGTACAAGGCCGGTAACATTTTCTCGATGCCAAACGTGCTCAATGATGGCCAGGTCGAATATCCGAAGGGTGCGGACGGCAAGTCGCCGGTCCCTGAAACACCCGCGCAGTACGCTGCCGACGTGACAGCTTTCCTGATGTGGGCTGCGGAACCGCACATGGAACAACGCAAGAGCATGGGTCGTCAGGTCTTTGTCTTTCTGCTGATTTTCGCGGGCCTCCTTTATTTTACCAAGAAGCGCATCTGGGCCCGCTTGCCCGAGCATGCCCCTGGGTCAGCGCACTGATAGCCGGTAGACGAAGCGACAAAAAAGGCCCCGCAAGGGGCCTTTTTCATGTTCACAATCAGGTCAAGCTCAATAGTACCAACCGCCGTGCATGCCCCAGAAGCCAACGCGAAAGATGCCGCGCAGGATGGCACCCACCACGCCGACAGTCAGCATGATGATCAGGATGGCAGGGATGGCGGCGAGGCCCGCCTTGACGAAGAAGAGCACAAGCCTGCCGAACGAGACATCGAGGCTGGCGAGGCTGACGCGGGTAAGTGCGGGCGTGGGAGTGGTCAGATTTGCGTCGGTCATGGTCTGAACCTTGTGTTTTGTGCAGGGAAACCGGTTGCCGGGGTTTGCGATGCAACTATGCTGTATTACGTTGCTGGACCTAGCGATAACGGATGCTGTCTGGCAGGCGCATGGACGACAGATGACAAAGCTGAAAGGTCAGTGGGCAGGCCTCAGGTTCACCATGCCCAATTGGCCATATGTGGCCTTACTCAGGACCAACCATGACACTGGCTGACTCGATACGGACCATCCCCGATTACCCCAAGAAGGGTATCCTGTTTCGCGACATCACCACATTGATGGGCGATGCGCGGGCCTTTCGCCGGGCGGTCGACGAACTCGTGCACCCGTTTGCCGGGGCAAAGATCGACAAGGTGGCGGGGATCGAGGCGCGCGGATTCATCCTTGGCGGCGCGATCGCCCACCAGCTGTCCGCCGGTTTCGTGCCGATCCGCAAGAAGGGAAAGTTGCCGCATGCGACGATCAGTGTGGCGTACTCGCTTGAATACGGCATCGACGAGATGGAAATGCACAAGGATGGCGTGCTGCACGGTGAGCGCGTGATCCTGGTCGACGACCTGATCGCAACCGGTGGCACGGCGGAAGGTGCGGTCAAGCTGCTGACCAGCCTGGGCGCCGAGGTCGTGGCGGCATGTTTCGTGATCGATTTGCCGGAGCTTGGCGGGGCTGAAAAGATCAGGCAGCTCGGTGTTCCGGTGCGCACGCTGGTTCAGTTCGACGGGCATTGAGCACGTTCACACCGGCAGACGCAGCATCGCCCTCAGGCCGCCCGTCGGGCTGTCGAGCAGGGCGATGTCGCCGCCATGGCTGCGGGCGATATCGCGCGAGATCGACAGGCCAAGCCCTGATCCACCCTCATCGACATTGCGCGCTTCATCGAGCCTGACGAAGGGCTTGAACACCTCCTCGCGCATGTCGGGCAAGATCCCCGGGCCGTCATCATCGACTGTCACGATCAGGTAGCGTGCATCATGGGTCGCCGTGATGGCGATACGGTCGCCATGGCGGGCGGCGTTCGAGACAAGGTTGGTCAACACACGCCGAATGGCATCGGGCCGGATGACCACCACAGGGTCGCCGATGACGCTGAGCGTGGTGTCGTGGCCCTGCCGCTCGGCGTCGGCCTTCAACTCCTGCAATAGGCCGCGAATATCAGTGGCAAGCGGGAGTTCACCAGCTTCACCGCGCGCAAAGGCCAGATAGGCCTCGAGCATCCGGCTCATTTCGTCGATGTCTTTTTCGATGGCTTCGATTTCAGGTGTGCGGTCGAGGAGGGCCAGCGACAGCTTGAAGCGCGTCAGGATGGTGCGCAAGTCGTGACTGACGCCATTCAGCATCGTGGTGCGCTCACCGAGTGTGCGCTCGATGCGGCGCTTCATCTCGACGAAAGCATGCCCGGCCTGCCTGACCTCGGTGGCGCCGCGCGGGCGGAACTCGATGTCGCGGCCCTTGCCGAAGCTCTCCGCTGCGTCCGCCAGTGAAAGGATCGGCTTGATCTGGTTGCGCAGGAACAGCACAGCCACGGTGAGCAGCACCATGGACGTCGCCAGCATCCAGGCCAGGAAGATGTGACTGTTGGAGGCATAGGCCGCACTGCGCCGTGCGATGACGCGCATGACGTCGTTGTCCATCTTGACGCGGATTTCGATGAAATCAGACTGGCCGACGGTATCAAGCCAGAAAGGCTGCTTGATCTGCAACTCAAGCTGACGGCTCAGCGCTGCATCGAGCAGTGAAAAGAAAGGACGTGGCCCGGCCGGCGGCAGTTCCGCATTTTTGAAGATATCGACATCGAGACTGAGCCGCTCTTGCGCGATGCGCTGCAGGATTGATGCCTCCTTGTCCTGCGGGAAGCTTTTGTAGACGTCGATCATTGCCGAGATGTCGGCGGTGACGGCAGCGGACAGCCGGCGTGTCACCAGTTGCCAGTGCCGCTCCATGAAGACGTAAGCTACAACCGATTGCAGCAACACCACGGGCGCGATGACAATGACCAGCGAGCGGCCGTAGAGCCCACGCGGCAGGAAGCGGGCAAGCCAGCGCATGGGGCCGTGGGTGGTTTGCAGGGCCTTGCGGCTGGCGCGTGAGGAGACTCCGAAGGCACCAGTCAGCGAGCCGATGCCGCCACGCAGGAACTTGCCGGCGCTGGCAATGGTGGAGGCGACCCTGCCGCTTTCCAGCATGTCAGCCCCTGTCGATCACGAGGCGATAGCCGACGCTGCGCACTGTCTGCAGCAGCAGCGGATCGGCGGGGTCGCGCTCGATCTTGCGGCGCAGGCGGTTGATCTGCACATCGACAGTGCGCTCGTTCGGCAGACCTTCGTCGCCGCCGCTGCCGAGTTCATCGCGCGAGACGGGTTCGCCCTGGCGCGAGGCTAGCAGCGACAGGATTTCGCGCTCGCGCTCGGTCAGCCGAACAGTCTCGTCGCCGCGCCTGAGTTCACCGCGGTCGAGCCAATAGATGAAAGCCCCGAACTTGACGAAATCCGGTCGATTGGCCGCGTCCGATATCGCTGTTGAAATCGGGCTGCGCTTGAGGATGTTGCCGAGCCTGAGCAGAAGCTCGCGCGGCTCGAAGGGCTTCGAGAGATAGTCGTCGACGCCGATCTCCAACCCGTTGACGCGGTCCGACGCATTGGCGCGTGCGGTCAGCATCAGGATCGGCAGGCGCGAGGTTTCGCGCAGACGTCGGGCAAAATCGAAGCCGTTCTCGCCGGGCATCATCACGTCGAGCACCAGCGCGTCGAAGGTCAGGTGTGCGAGATGGGCTGACGCTTCAGCAGCATTGGCGGCGGCGGTGATGCGGTAGCCATGCTCACCGAGAAAGCG